>NZ_CALRZC010000006.1:0-86470 GCF_943372545.1 Variovorax sp. YR752
CGGCGTCCACGCCGTCGGCCACGCGGGCCAACATGCCCACGCGGGCGCAGCTGGGGCACACGCCGTTGGCGATCAGATAGTCGGAGCGCGCACGGCCGTCGCCATGGCCGCCGGTCTGGCTCAGTGCGCGGCCCGAGACGAACAGGCGCGGCCCCTGCGCCAGCCCCGACTGCACGGCCTGCTTGAACGCGTCGCCCGCGCCGGCCGCGTCGCGCACGGTCGTGAAGCCGCGGCGCAGCATGCCGCGCAGGATCGGCAGGCTGCGCAACGTCACCAGCACATTGGGCATCTGCGCCTGGCGCTGCAGGTTCAGCTCGATGGCCACCACATGCACATGCAGGTCGATCAGGCCGGGCATCACGGTCTTGCCTGCGGCGTCGATGACCCGCGCATCGCGCGCCACGATCGGCCGGTCGGACACCTCGCGGATGGTGTCGCCCTCGATCAGGATGTCGTGGCGGTCCTGCAGCTCGGGCTTCAGCGGATCGAGCAGGCGGGCGTTCTTGACGAGGATCTGGGTCATGGGGTCTGTTTGCCGGGTTCCGGGGCGTGGGCGGTAAGGAATGACGGGATCGTAGGATCGCGTCACAATTCCGAAAAATTTATATGCTGAATCCATTCCATTGATGGAATGAATGGTTTCAGCCTCCTGCCCATGAACTACCGCAACGCCGATCTCAACCTGCTGAAGGTCTTCGAAGCCCTCATGAACGAAGGCAACGTGACGCGCGCCGCATCGAAGCTGTCGCTCACGCAGCCCACCGTCAGCAATGCGCTGCGCCGGCTGCGCGAAACCTACGGCGACCCCTTGTTCGTGCGCAACGGCGCCGGCATCCGCCCGACGCGGCGCGCCACGGAGTTGTGGGCGCCGCTGGCCCGGTCGCTGCGCACCATCCGGGGCACGCTCGAGGGCGAGAGCTTCGATGCCTCGCAAAGCGACGCACGCCTGACGGTCTCGATGACCGACTACGTGGCGTGCATCGTCGCCCCCCGGCTGCTCGAGCGGCTCGGCGAACTTGCGCCGGGCATGCACTTGCACACCCACCCCGGCACGGTGGTGGACTTCGCACAATCACTGGACGACAACCGGGCCGACTTCGCCATCGGCGCCTACAACGACGACGTGCAGCGCCCGGGCTTCATGCGCTCACGCCGGCTGTGGTCGGTCGACTTCGCCTGCTTCATGCGCAATGACCATCCGTTGGCGAAGCTCGACAAGATTCCGCTGAAGAAATTCTTGGCCGCACGCCACCTCGACGTGAGCCTGGCGGGCCGTGTCGGCGGCATCTACGACCGCGTGCTGCAAAGCCGCGGCCTGCAACGCAACCTGGTCTCTACGGTGAGCCACTACTCCGCAGCCTACGAGGCCGTGCGCCGCTCCGACCTGATCGCCGTGCTGCCCTGGTCCGAGGGCCTGGAGACGGTGCGCATGACGGGCCTGAAGCGCGTGGCGCCACCGCTGGCGGCGCCGGCGCGCACCGTCGAGCTGGTCTGGCACGAGCGGCACGAGACCTCGGCGCTGCACCAGTGGTTCATTGCCTTGGTGGTCGAGATGCTGGCGCGGGAGCCGGCTCCGCGCACCGCGCGCCCTAAGCCCGGAACCAGATCCTGAGCGTCACGTACATCGCGTAGCCCAAGCCCAGGACCAACCACGCAACGAAAAACAGGTTGGCCCAGTAGTCGCCCGCATGCGCCGCCAGCGTGTAGACCTGCCCCACGCAGCCTTTGCCGACGCAAGGAATTTCGCCCCGAACCAAGGCGCGCAGCATGGCGAAGAAGAGGTAGCAGGTCACGCCACCGACCATCAGGAATCCGACGGGCCCCACGATGCCCTGGGTGAGTTCGCCCTTCTCGTCGCGGTACCCCTTGCGGAGCAGGTTCTGGCCGGCCCTGTACCAGGCGTATCCGAGCAGGAGCATCAGGGCGTAGTAGAAGAAGGTGCGCATGTCGGCGGTCGTTGGAGTGTGGCGGGAGGGGGTGCTTCGCAAGGATCGTATCCGAGCCACGCACGCCCGCCACCGGCCCGCTACTGCGCGCTGGCCACGATGGCGATGCCGCGGATCTGCCCGGCGCTGGGCGCGTCCACCGGCTTCGCGTAGCGCGATGGCGCAAAGCGGTGCAGCAGCTCGGCTTCGCGAACGCGCGCCGCATCCAGGTTCGCCAGCTTCACATGGCCGAAGCCACGCACCGACAGCGGCAGCGCTGCGATGCGTGCGGCGGTCGACTGGTTGTTGGGCGTCAGTTCGAGTGCCATTTCCTGCAGCAAGCGGTCGAAGTGATCGATCAGCCCGCGCTCTGTGCGGCGCTCCGCCGTGTGGCCGAACAGGTCGAAGGGCGTGCCGCGCAGGCGCTTGCCGTGGGCCAGCCATTTCATCGCTGGCAGCATCCATGCACCGAGGCGAATCTTGGCGGGCGCCTGACCGTGCGCAGGGCGTGAGAGCAGTGGCGGGGCCATGTGGAACTCGAGCTTCAGGTCGCCTTCGAACTGGTCCTTCAGCTTCTGCAGGAACGCGCCGTCGGTGTACAGGCGCGCGACCTCGTACTCGTCCTTGTAGCTCATGAGCTTCAGCAGGCTGCGCGCTGCATTGCGCGTGAAGGGCAGGCGCGCATCGCCGCCCGGCAATGCGGACTCGACCGCCTGCAGCGCGCGAATGCGCTGGTCGAAGCGCTGCGCCCATGCGGCGTTCTGGTAGCCGGTGAGATGGCGGCGCGCATCGACCAGCAAGGCATCCAACGGGCGGTCGTCGACCTGGTTCGCTGCAGCCTCGACCGGTGCCGCGCGCAGTTGGTCGAGCGCCGCAGCGTCACCGGCCGCAAGCCGCCCCAGCGAGAACGCCGACTGGTTGGCCGCCACGGCCACGCCGTTGAGTTCGATCGCATGCATGAGCGCCTCGAGGCTCAGCGGCACGAGGCCGCGCTGCCACGCGTAGCCGGTCGCCACGATGTTCGCGGCCAGCGTGTCGCCCAGGAACTCTTCCGCCAGGCTCTGCGCATCGAAGGTCTCGACCTGTTCCTCGCCCGCGACGAAGCGCATCTTCTCCAGCAGCAGGTCGACATGCAGGTCGGCGTCGGGGTTGCGCAGCGACTCGGCCACGGGAATCTCGTGGATGTTCGCGAGCACGCGCGTGCGCCCGTGCCGCACGGTCTGCAGCGCGTCGGCCGAGGCGCCCACCACCACGTCGCACGCGAGGATGGCGTCGGCCTGCTGCGTGTCGATGCGCACCTGGTTCAGCCGTTCGGGCGTGTCGGCCAGCCGCACGAAGCTCAGCACCGAGCCGCCCTTCTGCGCGAAGCCCATGAAGTCGAGCACGCTGGCCGACTTGCCTTCGAGGTGCGCGGCCATCGCGATGACTGCACCCACCGTCACCACGCCGGTGCCGCCCACGCCGGTCACGAGCAGGTCGTAGGGGCCGGTCCATGCATGCGGCGCGGGATGCGCGAGCGCGGCCACGCGGTGCAGGAAGGCATCGCGCCCGGCCGCCAGCGCCCCGCTCTTGCGGCGCAGCTTGCCGCCGGTGACGCCCACGAAGCTCGGGCAGAAGCCCTTGGCGCAGGAGTAGTCCTTGTTGCAGCTGGTCTGGTCGATCTTGCGCTTGCGGCCCATCGACGTTTCGTGCGGCAGCACGGCCACGCAGTTGCTCTGCACGGTGCAATCGCCGCAGCCTTCGCACACGGCCTCGTTGATGAACAGGCGCTTGGGCGGATCGGCCAGCTCGCCCTTCTTGCGGCGGCGGCGCTTCTCGGCGGCGCAGGTCTGCTCGTAGATGAGCACGGTCACGCCGGGCATTTCGCGCAGGCGTCGCTGCACCTCGTCTAGCGCGGCGCGGTCGTGGAACTCGGTGCCGGCCGGAAACTTGTTCCTGATGGCGTCGTAGTGATGGATGGCGTCGCTCACGACCACCACCTTGGTGACGCCTTCCGACTCCACCTGCCGCGCGATCGCGTCCACGCTGATGACGCCGTCGACCGGCTGGCCGCCGGTCATCGCGACCGCGTCGTTGAACAGGATCTTGTAGGTGAGCGTGGCCTTGGCCGCGACGGCCTGGCGGATCGCGAGGTAGCCAGAGTGGTAGTAGGTGCCGTCACCCAGGTTCTGGAACACGTGCGGCGTCTTGGTGAACATCGCGTGCGAGATCCAGTCGACGCCCTCCCCGCCCATCTGGATCAGGCCTGCCGTGCTGCGGTCCATCCAGTTGGCCATGAAGTGGCAGCCGATGCCCGCGCGCGCCGTCGATCCTTCGGGCACCTTGGTGCTGGTGTTGTGCGGGCAGCCGGCGCAGAAGTACGGCACCCGCTTGACCGCATCGCTCGCGTTGCCCAACAGCTCGGGCGGCGTGAAGTCGCGCACATGCTGCAGGTGATCGCCCAGGTCGTGGTTTTCGGGAAAGTGCTCGGCCAGCCAGTGCGCAACCAGTTCGATGAGGCGCGAAGGCCGCAGCTCGCCGAGCGCCGACACCAGCGGCTGGCCCGCGTGGTCGTGCTTGCCCACGAGCATGGGGCGCGCATCGGGCGGCGCGTTGTAGAAGATGTCGCGCAGCTGTGTCTCGACCACCGCGCCCTTCTCTTCCACGATAAGAATTTCATCGAGCCCCTGCGCGAACTCTTTCAGGCGCGTCCGCTCGAGCGGAAAGCTCAGCCCGATCTTGTAGAGCCGCACACCCGCGCGCGCGAGTTGCTCGGGCGAGAGTTCGAGCCGGCGCAGCACCTCCATCAGGTCGTGGTGCGCCTTGCCGCAGGTGACGATGCCCACCTTGGCGTGCGCGCTCACGATGACATGGCGGTCGATGCTGTTGCGGCGGGTAAAGGCGGCCACGGCCGCGAGTTTGTCCTCCAGCCGCGACTCGATGCGCAGCGACGGCAGGTCGGGCCAGCGGTAGTGCAGGCCGTCGGGCGGCGCGGCGTGGCCGGTGGCGGCGCGCACGGCATCGGCGCCTTCCCAGGCGGCCACGCGCGCGTTCACCGCGTCGAGGTCCACCGTGCCCGCGCTCTCGACGATTTCAGACAGCGCCGCCATGCCGACCCACGCGCCCGAATAGCGCGAGAGCTCGTAGCCGTACAGGCCGAACTCCAGGTACTCGGCCACGCTCGCGGGCTGCATCACGGGCATGCGCCAGGCCATGAAAGCGTGGTCGCTCTGGTGCGGCATCGACGACGACACGCAGCCGTGGTCGTCGCCCGCCACCACCAGCACGCCGCCGCGCGGCGACGAGCCGTAGGCGTTGCCGTGCTTGAGCGCATCGCCCGCGCGGTCCACGCCCGGGCCCTTGCCGTACCACATGGCGTACACGCCATCGACGGTGCGCTCGGGGTCGGACTCCACACGCTGCGTGCCCAGCACCTGGGTTGCGGCCAGCTCCTCGTTCACGGCGGGTACGAAGCGGATGCCCGTCTTCTTGAAGCGCTCGCCGGCCTTCCAGATGGCCTGGTCGACCATGCCCAGCGGCGAGCCGCGGTAGCCGCTCACGAAGCCCTGCGTGTGCAGGCCGCGTGCCGCGTCGCGCTGTTTCTGCATCACCAGGATGCGGATCAACGCCTGCGTGCCGGTGAGGAAGACCGAGCCGGCATCGGCCCAGAGGTTGTCGGAAAGTTGGTAGTCGGGCCGTCTGAGTGCGGTCGCTGGGTGTGGGGCGTTCATGCCCGGAATTGTTCTGCCGCCCCCCAAGTAAGTGTTTCTTCAATACACTGGCGCAGACCCTTGTTTGAAGAAGAATCCACTCAAAAATCACGATGAACGTCGGTTCTGTTTCTCTTGACGAGCATTGCCTCAAGATTCTTTCTGCACTGCAGCATGACGGCCGGCAGACCGTGCAGCAGATTTCCGAGGCCGTAGGCCTGTCGCCCACGCCCTGCTGGAAGCGCATCAAGGACATGGAAGCGGCCGGCGTCATCCGCGGCTACACCGCACTCGTCGACCCAGAATTGGTGGGCCTGCACGTGTCGGCCGTGGCCGAGGTCAACCTCGACCGGCACAGCGAAGCGATGGTGCAACGCTTCGAAGAAGCCGTGGCTGCAAGCCCGCAGATCATTCGCTGCGTGTCGGCGACCGGGCCCGCCGACTACATCCTCAACGTCACCGTGCCGGACATGAAGCACTACGAGCGCTTCCTGCATGAGGTGCTGTTCAGCCTGCCCGGCGTGACGCACGTGCGTTCGAGCATCGTGCTGCGCGAGATCAAGTCGGAGGCGGCGCTGCCGCTGGGGCACCTGCTGGATGCGAAGGCCGGCTTGGTGGCGTCACGACGGACCTAGACGCCTCCGGTCGTCGTGTGTGAGACGCGGAGCAGCGCCCCCCTTACTTCTTCCACCGGATGACGTACGCGTTCTGCGCCAGCTCGAAGCCGAGCGTCGGGTAGTAGGACATCGCGTCGGGGGCCGACAGCAAGATCAAAGACACCTCGTCGCCGATGATCGCCTGCGTGCGCTTCACGAGTTCCCGGCCGATGCCATGGCCTTGGTACTTCTTGTCCACCGCCAGGTCCGACAGGTAACAGCAGTACGCATGGTCAGTCAGCGAGCGGGACAGCCCCACCAGTTCGTCGCCGACCCATGCCGACAGCAGGAGACTGGGCGCGGCGTGTCCATCGGCGACGCGTTGCGGCGGTCGTGCTGGCGCGTTTGGGACCTGGTGGTCTCCGCCGGGAGTCAGGTCGTATCAAATTGCACCGATGGAAAGTAGCGGAGAAATGCACCACCCAGCGCCTCCGAAGGCGACTTCGCTGTCATGGGACCTTCGATGAGCCGACGGCCTTGCGTCTGCAGAACCTATGCACGACGCTCTGGACTGCCCCCCATATGCCACGCGGCATGCAGAGGACGACGATCAGAAGGCAAGCGCCATAGATCGCACCTGGCGCCGATTTGGAAATTGATTCGGCGACGTTCGGTATCAACGTGATGAAGATCGCTCCAACCACAGGACCGGCCAGCGACGCCGTGCCGCCCACGATGATCCCGACCAGCATTGTGATGGACAGCATCAGGCTGAAACTGTCTGGCGCGACATACTGAACGAGCAATGCGCTCAATGCGCCGGCAACTGCCGTGAACATCACACTGACACCGAATGTGGTCGACTTCACGATTGCCACGTTGATGCCCGCAGCCGTCGCAGCTATCGGCCTTTCGCGAATCGCGATCAGAGCTCGGCCGATCCGGCTATTGACCAGATTGTGCGCGAGGACGTACATGACGACCGCAACCAGGAGCGTGAAGAGATAGAGCAGCTGGTCTTGGGTCAATGGCAGCCATGCAGGGACGGAGGGCTTCTGAAGTGCTATTCCCAGGACACCACCTGTGATGAACTCTGCTGACTTCCATTTGAGAAGCTGGGGAACCGCAAGGGCAAGCGAGAACGTGGCCAGCGCAAGATAGAGGCTACCGAGTCGGAGCGCCGGAAGTCCGAACAGGAATCCGACGATGAGACCGACCAAACCTGCCAAAGGGACTGTCAACCAGAACGGGACTCCAAACGTAGCACTCAGAATGGCCGTCACGTATCCACCTAGCGCAAAGAAGGCTCCATGGCCCAGGGATATTTGGCCGTTGTAGCCTGTGAGCAAGTTAAGGCCGATCAGTGCGACCGCATAAAGCAGGATCGTAGCGACCTGGAAGCTGCGGTAGCCGTCAACCACGAAGGGCACTGCACAAAGCACAAGCACGAGCGCCATCAGGCCTGCCGTCCGGCCCCGCCCGCCCCGGAATCGAGGGGGAGATGTCGTGTTGAGCGCTGATGGCGCTCGAAGAGAAGCTGTCTTGATAGCGTCCATCGTTAAACCCTCGTGGAGATCGTCTTGCCAAACAAGCCGGCCGGTTTGAAGAGCAATGTCGCGATGATCAACATCAAGGCGATACTGAGCTTGATTTCGGTGCCAATCAGGTAAAAGCCAATGAGGTTCTCGGCAACTCCGATGATCACTCCGCCCGCGAGCGCGCCTACCGGGCTGGTGATTCCACCCAGGAGCGCGGCAGCGAATCCGTAGATCAGCACGCCGCCCATCATGTTGGGATCCAGGTAGATGATCGGGGCGACCAGTATTCCTGCGAGCGCACCCAACGCGGTAGATATGCCCCAACCAATCGACAACAAGCGCTCGACCGGAATGCCGACAAGATGGCTCGACGACGGGTTCTCGGCGCAAGCGCGCATGGCAAGTCCCGCCCTCGTGAAGCGGAAGAACATGTGCAACACGAGCGAAACCAATCCGATCATGAGGATGACGCCGCATTCGTGCGCAGAAAAGTAAGTGTTCGACAGCCACCTCCACTCTTCGAATGGGCTCGGATAGGCCTGTGTGTCATGCCCCCAGATCAGTCCCGACAGGCTGTTCACGATCAGGAAGACCCCGATCAATGCCGCGATGGGCGCTGCGCGACTGATGCTCCCGATCGGTTTGACAACATGACTCCACAAGAAGGCGCCACCGAAGAACGAGATCGCCAGCGTCATCGGTAACGTCAGCCAGTACGGAACGCCAAGAGTGATCAAGCTCAGCGCAATGAAGGTCGAGAACGTGGCCAGTTCTCCCTGCGCAAAGTTCAGATGACCCGTCGCTCGGTAGATCATCACGATCGCCAGACCGAGACTCGCATAGATCGCGCCGCTGGTCAGACCGGCGAGAACCTGTTGAACAAGATTTTCCATCTCAACCCTTTTGGCTATGCGCCGAGGTAGCTACGCCGAATGGTGTCGTTGCGTCGCAGTTCATCAGAACTACCCGAAAGAACGACGCGTCCGGTTTCCAGCAGGAATGCACGATCCGCGATTTCCAACGCCAGATTGGCGTTCTGCTCGACGAGCAGAACGCTGACTCCTTTCGAGGAGATGATGTCGTGCAAGATATCGAAGATGTTTCGAACAACCAGTGGCGCAACGCCAAACGAAGGTTCGTCGAGCAGCAGGATTCGGGGCTTCAGCATCAATGCCCGTGAGATCGCCAGCATTTGCTGCTCGCCACCGGAGAGCATGCCCGCCTGTTGGGTCCGGCGCTCCTTGAGGCGCGGGAAGTGCACGTACACCCTTTCGATGTCTGCCGCGACTTCGATGCGATCCTTGCGGGTATAAGCGCCCAGGTAGAGGTTCTCCTCGACCGACATTGCATTGAATGTTCCTCGTCCATCTGGCACGTGGGCGATGCCGCATGCTGTGATGCGGTCCGGCCGCAAACCGAGCAGAGGCTTGCCTTCGAGCTCAATCGCTCCCTCGGCGCGAACGAGGCCGCTGATGGCGCGCAGGGTCGTGGTCTTGCCCGCGCCATTCGCACCAAGGATGGCCGTGACCCCGCCGCGCGCAACGTCGACATCGACCCCGTGGAGCGCCTGCGTGGCGCCATAAAAGGCGCGAAGTCCGCGAATGCTCATCAAGTTGTCATTCATTGCCGCCTCCCAGATACGCCGCGATCAATTGGCGGTCTTCTTGCGCGACAGCGGGCGGGGCATCGACTATCTTGCGCCCGAAGTTGAGCGCGACCACGTTGTCCGAGACGGACATGACCAGGTTCATGTGATGCTCGACCAAGAGCACAGCAAGCCTGTAACGCTCTCTCACGGAAAGAATCATTGCCTTGAGCGCTTCGACCTCATGGTGATTGAGGCCGGCTGCAGGCTCATCCAAGAGGAGCAGTTCTGGCTCACCAGCCAGTGCGCGTGCAAACTCGACGCGCTTCTGGATTCCGAAAGGCAAGTCGCCCACCTGTCTGGATGCGTCGCTTGTAAGGTCGAAGAAGTCCAGTATGCCGTTCACACGGCCTGCCAGAGCTTTCTCTTCCCGACGCCCTGCCTCGGTGCCGAGCATGCCGCCCAGAAACCCGGTCTTCGTCCTGCAGTAGCCGCCGACCATCACGTTGTCGATGACGCTCATCTCGGGAAACAGGGCCAGGTTCTGGAACGTGCGACCGATGCCAAGCGCCGCGACCCTGTGCGACGGCACCCTCAGCGTGGCACGGTCCTTGAACCGGATCTCGCCCGCGGAGGGGCGGTAGATGCCGCTCAGGCAATTGAATACCGTGGTTTTTCCGGCGCCGTTGGGCCCGATCAGCCCGCAGATCTGCCGGGGTGCGACCGCGAACGACACATCGTCCAGTGCAAGCAGGCCACCGAATCGGATCGAGAGCCCCGCGACCGAGAGCAAGGGCCGCTCGGCAGCAGAACCGACATGTGGGACGCCAAGTGAAGTCATCGGGCGTGCCTCACTCGAGCGAGCGGATCGACCCGAGAGATTCGTACTCGGCACCGTTGAACCTGAAGAACTGCGCCTGCTTGAGGGGGCGCGAATCCGTGGGGGTCGTATTAAGACTGATGCCGGGCAGCATCAGCGGCAGGCGAACTCCCTTGAGGTTCGACGCGATCTTGTGGATGTTCTCGCGGGTCAGTTCGTTCCCAGCCAATCGGATCACTTCCGCAGTCGCCGCGCCGGCGTTGTACCCGGCGGCGTAGATTTCATCTGTGGCATCTACGCCCTGAAGGTACTTCGCGAGAAACTGCCTGTAGGCCTTGACCTCTGGTGAATCTTTGAATTCCTTGGCGCCGACGCTCGGCCTCCAAGTTGCAATGATCACCCCCCTCGCGCTCTCAAGACCCGCGGGCGCGAAAGATGTCTTTGGCGAGGAGCCGCCCGAGCTGGCATAGATGACTGGATCCCATGAGAGCGCGCGGATCTTGCGCAACGCCAGGGCACTCATCTTGGAGATCGTAATCATCAGCACCGCGTCAGCGCCCGAGTTCTTCATCGCAATGATCTGCGAGTCGATCGTGGGGTCCGTCACCGTGTAGGTCTGCTCAGAGACCACCGTGATGCTGGTGCCCGCAAGCTTTGCTTTGAAGCCGCTCAGAACTGCCCGCCCGGCATCATCATCCTGATAGATCACTGCAACCTTGGCGTTGGGTTTGGTTTGGGACAGATGCTCGGCCCACGAACCGCCTTCGAACTCGTAGGTTGTGGCGAGGATCAGCGTGTACGGGAATTTGCTCGGATCTGCCAACTTGGAGGCGGCGGCGGCCAGAAAGAGCTGCGGCACCTTTTTCTGATTCAGATAAGGTGCCACCGCAAGCTGCGGGCTGCTGCCCATGCCGCCGGCCATGAACAGCACTTTGTCGGACTCGATCGCCTTGCGGGTCACCTCGACCGTACGCGGAGGTAGATAGCCGTCGTCATAGGTCAGCAGATTGATCTTGCGTCCGTTGATGCCGCCGTTGTCGTTGACCATCTTGAAGTAGGCGATCATGCCCTTGCCAAGACCTCCCCACGCCGATGCCGGTCCGCTTTGCGGACTCGTATGCCCGATGCGAATTTCGGTGTCCGATGCCCCGTCGTCGTACTTGCTCTTCGTCTGCGCTCCCACGCTCAGGGCCAAAAATGCGGCCACCGAGGCCAGAATGCGCAATGTCGTTTTCATGCCTGTCTCCTTCGTTGTTGATGGATATTCCCGCCAGGTGCTGTTCGTATCTGACCTGACTGACCGCAGGCCGCTGGCAGAGCTCCGCCTGAAGGCCCGTGCCTCTTTCAGCGTGAGTCAGTCGCGTTGCAGCACGTGGGCATAGCCCACTGCACCCAAGCCCACCATATGGGCCAGGCCAATCCTTGCACCCTTGTGTTGCCTGCCGCCGGCCTCGCCACGCAGCTGCATCGTGATCTCTCCGATCTGACCCACCCCCGTTGGCCCGATGGGGTGCCCCATGGCAAGAAGGCCCCCCGAAGGGTTGACTGCCACCTTGCCCCCGATGTCGAAGGCTCCTTCCTTGAGCCACTCCACCGCGTCGCCAGGCCGGCAGATGCCCATGGCTTCGATGTACTGAAGCTCTTCCACCGTGAAAGCATCATGCAGTTCGACCAGATCGAGCTGCGAAGCCTTGATGCCCGCCTGTGCCATCGCCATGCCGCTCACACGCCGGGTCAGCTCGGCGTCGAACCCCACCTCCGGCGGGTAGACCGTCT
Organism: Variovorax sp. YR752; assembly: GCF_943372545.1. Lineage (NCBI taxonomy): Bacteria > Pseudomonadati > Pseudomonadota > Betaproteobacteria > Burkholderiales > Comamonadaceae > Variovorax > Variovorax sp. YR752. The sequence continues at coordinate 11,930 of NZ_CALRZC010000006.1, forward strand.
CGCTGATGGCGGCTGAGGCGGAAACCCTCACTGCGCGCGACGCGTCCAGCCCGAGGCGCTTGATGCCCTCCTCCGAGACGATCACCGCCGCAGCCGCCCCTTCTCCAACCGGGCAGCACTGAAGCGTCGTCAGGAGACCCGACACGGGACGCCCCTTGAGGATGTCTTCGAGCGACCGCGCCTTCTGGCGATGCGCGTTGGGATTCTTCGCGCCGTTGCCATGGTTCTTGACCGCCACGCGTGCGATATCTTCGATGGTTACGCCGTACTTCGTCATGTAGGCGTCGGTGAGCAGAGCGAAGTGCGTAAACGGCACGATTTCTTCGGCCGCGAGTTGCCGGACGCCGGTTTGCTTCATGGCGTTGCCCACCCGCGCGGGCTTGTCCACGCCCACGACCAGACCCACGTCGCTCACGCCCGAGGCCACTTCGATGCAGGCATGCCGGAACGCCGCCGAACTTGAGGCGGAGGCGTTCTCGATGTGGACGATCGAGCTCTGGTTGCTGCCCAGATGGCTCAGCATCGGCCGGCCACTGGCCATGCCCAACAAGGCAGTGCCGACATAGCTCGTCTCGATGTCGGTCCACTTTGCTCCGGCGTCGGCGAGCGCTTGGCGAACTGCCGTCAGGCCCAACTGGACATACGGTGTCTCGGACAGTTCCTGGTAGCGATGCCAGCCCACACCTACGACGTACACGGGGCGCAGTTGTGCCAATGTCTTTGCCATTTCAATCCTCCTTGCCGCTGCTGCCGGCTGCCGTTTCGGCAATAAAGCGCAAGTCGCGCACCGTTTCTCCCGCCTCGTTCTGCACCGCCTCCAGACAGGTGACGAGCATCGCGCCGTTCTGCAGCGGCACCACCTGAGCCGCCGAGAGGAGTCCCCGCACAAGCGGGCCGTCCTCCAGCGCAACCTCGACCACCGTGAAGGGCACAGGCGGCACGGGCCTGGCATGCATGTGAACTGTCGATTGCGCATGCAGGCGCCCACGGCCCGTCAGAAGCACCTCGACAAGGTTCTCGCCCGTGTCGCCCGTGAGCTGGCAGCCATAGTGCTGCGGCGGAAAGCTGATGTGTCCGCTGCGGGACTTGACGGCGCGCAGCGCGGGTGAAGTCGGCAGTGCAGCCGTACCTTCTTCCGCATAAAAACCTTGATATTGCAAAGAGGTCATCGAGGGGTCCTGGAACAAGGTCAAAAGAGCGAAGTGACGGGGTCGCCTGCGATAGCCATCAACATGCGTCCACCATCGATCGCATCCTGTAGCGCGCAGCGTCGAATTCACGGCCAGTCGTCGCCAGGATCTCGGCCACTGGCTCGATCGCGCCAACGCCGCTCACCGAATGCCCCGCGCTCCAGATGTCGGTCCAACGGCTGGCACGGTTGGGGTCTTTGGCCTGGCTGAAGAGCTCTCGGGCCCTCTCCGGCGTCATGGACTCGTCGAGTGCGGCCGGATCGAGACCTGCCGCCAACAGGGACGGCGCCAGCATGCTTGCCTGCAGCCCGGTGATGGCACGCGTCAGTACGATGTCATCGGCACTGGAGTTCACCAGCATTTGTTTGTATGCCTGAGACGCCATGCTTTCTTCGGCGGCAATGAACTTGGTTCCCATGTAGGCCAGGTCACAACCGAGTACCTGTGCGGCGAGAAGTGCGGCTCCGTCGCTCACGCCGCCTGCAAGCACGATCGGGCCATCGAAGAAGCTGCGAACAGCCCGCACGAACGCGAAGCCATTGAGCCAACCGGTTTGGCCGCCCGCACCTGCGGTCAGAAGCACCAGGCCGTCCGCGCCCGCTTCGATGGCCTTTCGCGCATGCTTGATCGTCGCGACATCGGCGAACACCAGACATCCTGCGTCGTGAAGTGGCGCGATCACCGGTTCGGGGGAGCCGACGCTGGTAATCACCATCTCCACACCGTGGCGCACGATCAACTCCACATCCCTCTTCAAGGATTCCTCGCCGCGGTGGATGATCAGGTTCGGGCACCAGGGGGCAGCCTTCACATCGCTATCGCCCAGTTCCGAAACAATGCGTGCCAGCCACGCATCGAGTTCCTCCGCGCTGCGCGCGTTAGCGGTCGGGAACGCGCCGATCGCACCGCTGCGACAGGTGGCGATCACGAGGTCCGGCCCCGAGACGCGCAGCATGGGCGCCGCAATCACAGGTAGGTGAAGTCGTCTGGCGATGTGCTCTGGAAGACGGATCATGCTCAACGTCCTTGCCACACTGGATCGCGCTTCTCAAGGAAGGCTTGCACGCCCTCTCTGCGGTCTTCCGACTCGAGGGCGGACGTGGCCATCGCCATCTGCTGCGCCCACGCCTCGTTCTCAGTCCAGTCGACGGCGGCTCGCACGATCTGCTTGGTTGCGGCAAGGGCAGTCGGCCCATTGCGCAAGATCCGCCGCCCCAGCTCCAGTGCTCCAGCCAACGCCTGGCCTGGTTCGCTCACGCGGTTGACAAAACCCCATTGCTGCAAAGTCGCCGCACTCTGCATGTCACCCGTCAGCAGGAGTTCCATTGCGATGTTGTAGGGGACGCGCCTGGGCGCACGGAACAACCCGCCGCCGAGCGCGATCACGTTGTGACGCACCTCGGGCAGGCCGAACTTCGCATCGCTCGCGGCAACCACCAGGTCGCAGGCCATGCACAGCTCCATGCCGCCGCCCACCGCATACCCTTCCACCGCCGCGATCAGCGGCTTGGCCGGCGGGCGTGTGAAGATCCCGAAGCCTCCTCGCTCGGGCGTCGAGGCCAACTCACCTCGCGCTGCAGCGCGCAAGTCGGCGCCGGCGGAGAAAGTGCCGCCAGCCCCGGTTACCACCGCCAGGAAAATCGACGCATCGTTGTCGAAATCGTCGACGATGTCCGACATGGCCTTCGCGGTGGCTGCATCGAATGCATTCCTGGCCTCGGGCCGATTGATCGTGATGACCAGGATCTGCCCCAGACGCTCGGTGAAGACAAGAGATTTGCTCATGGATGTGCCTTACATCGAGAACGAGAAGCCGCCATTCACCGGATAGGTCTGGCCCGTGATCCAACTACTTGCCCCCGATGCCAGGAAGAGCACCATGGCGGCAACATCAGAAGGCTCGCCCAGCCGGCGCACGACATACTGGGCGAGCGCCTTCTTGATAAGCTCCGGATTTGCAACGGCGGCGGCGATTGCCGGCGTGTTGGTCGCCGAGATCGCGATGTTGTTTGCAGTGATGCCGTACCGCCCCACGCCGCGCGCGATGCCGCGGGTCAGGCCTGCTGCACCGGCCTTGGCTGCGGAGTAAACCTCCAACCCATTCGCTTCGCCTGAGCGGCCGGCGTCGGAGATGATCGTGATCAGTCGACCGTGCTGCCGATCCACCATGCCCGGCAAGGCATGCCGGCTGCAGTTCATCACGCCGTCCAGATTCACCGAGATGAAGCGCTCCCAGTCGGCGGGGTCGGATTCCCAGAATGGTTTCCTGCTGGAACCACTGTCAGGATTGGCGCCGGCATTTCCCGCGTTGTTCACGAGGATGTCGACCTTGCCAAAGATTGCATTCGCCTTCTCGAACATGGCGCCCACGCTGGCGTAGTCTGTCACGTCGGCTTGGATGGCTTCAGCCTTTCCGCCCGCCGCTTTGATCTCCTGCGCCACCGCATGCGCACGTTCAGCGAAGTAGTCATTGACGACCACGGCCGCACCGTGCGCGGACAGCATCTGCGCGATGCCCTTGCCTACGCCCTGGCCTGCGCCAGTGACCACGGCAACACGGCCATCAAGATTGAATATTTGGGTTTCGACACTCATTCGTTTTCTCCTATTTCCTAAAGAGTGCGCATCGTGCGCATCAAGATGTGAATTCGGCGTGCCGCGCAAAGGTTCTGACAGGCGGTTCAGAAATCTCCACGGTTAGTCCCGTGTAGCCTTCGTCTCTTTTTTCCTGCCCGATGCTCCGGAACAAATGTAGGTACGCGGCGTTCTTTTGCGATCGTCGGAAGCGACGAGCAACCCAAAAAGATTGGAGCCGCGAGGGCGAACTCCGGGATGAGTCCACTTGAATCTCGTTGCATGCTCGAACGCAACTCCGCGCTCCGGCTGGAGCGAGACACAGTGCGGAAGAGCGCCATGCGACGTTTGATCGAGCCAGCTGGCCGGCTCGAACATCTGCAGGAAGATGGCAAGAGCGATGGATACATGAGGCGTCCAGGCTCACGAAAGCGCGCGACAAGACGCTACGCGAGCTTGATCGGAAGCGTGTTCACGCCTTCGCAGTGGGCTGCCTGGCGAACAGCGCTTGGAACCCGCCATCAAGGTCGAAAATATGAGTCTCGGCGCTCATACATTTCTCTCCTCGTTCTGCCAGAACGGGTTTCGCAGCTCGCGCTTCAGGATCTTTCCCATCGTGCTGCGTGGCAACTCGACCACGAACTCGATGGAGCGAGGACGCTTGTACGAGGCGAGCAAGGGCTCGACGAAGGTCAGAAGCTCGTTCGCGGTCAACGTTGCGCCGCTCCTGAGTTCCACGAACGCCTTGACGGCTTCACCGAAATCTTCGTCTGGAACGCCAATGACTGCCACGTCCTGAATCGCCGGGTGTTGAATCAAGGCGGATTCGATCTCGGCCGGATAGATGTTCACGCCACCTGAAATGATCATGTCCTTGATGCGATCTGTCAGGTAGATGTACCCATCTTCGTCCAGTCGCCCCGCATCACCCACCTGGAAGAAGCCGTCCTCGTCAATGGTGTCTCGTCCGAGCAGCGGTTGATTGACGTAGCGCTTGATCACCGCCGGGGATTTGACCCAGATGGCCCCCACCGCCCCTACCGGCAACAGCTTGCCGATCTCATCCTTGATGCGAATCTGTACGTGCCGATACGGCTTGCCGCTGGACCCCGGCTTTCTGCGCACGTCCTGCGGACCGAGGTGCGCAATCATGCCGACCTCTGTCGCTCCGTAGGCTTCGTGCAGAACCTCTCCAAAATAGCCCAGCACCCATTCCTTCAGGCTTGTAGGCACTGGCGCGGCGCCGGTGCGCAAGGAGCGAATCGAGGAAACGTCGTAACCCCGCAGCACATCTTCAGGCAATGCGGCAATCCGCTTCAACATGGTGGGCACTGCAACCCAGTGATTGATACGGTGACGCTGAATGTCGGCAAGCGCTTGCTGGGGTAGAAAACGCCTCGCCATGATCAAGGTGTTGCCCGCGGCAATCGAGCTCCAACAGGTGCCTGGTCCTGCGCCGTGATGCATGGGAAGTGTCAGCATGGCGCGTGCCCCCGGAAGCTGCGGGTCCGCAGCTTCGACGCTCTGAAGTTGCTCCATACGCTCCGCACTCATCACGAGCTCGCCCATGACGACGCCCTTGGGCTGCCCCGTTGTACCGGAGGTGTAGATGATCAACGGCGGGCGGCCCGTCGCAAAGCGGGGGACAGGCTCGGTCTGTGCCAACAGCTGATCCATCGAAAGCACTTCGGCGGGGGGCTGCGAACCGATGGCGACCACCGCCTTCAGATTCAGGCCCTCGTACGCAGGCAAGAACGCCTGTACATCTGCATCGTCCAGGACTAGAACCTTTGCGCCGCTGTCCTCGAGGATGTGCCGCGATTCCTTCGGGGTCAGCCGCCAGTTGAAAGGCAGTATCGAAGCCCCCAACTTGGCCAGTGCAGAACTGATGAACTGCCACTCGTGCCGAATCTGCGAGCGAATCGCGACGACGTCACCACCCACAACGCCGATGCGCGCGAATGCCTCGGCAAGTCGATTGGCAGCCAGGTTCCACGCACCCCAGGTCACTTCGGTTTCACCGTCGATGATCGCCACCTCGTTCGGCTTCACCATCGCCCAGTGCTCGAGAGAGTTGGGTGCAGGGCTCCCGGCGTTCGGAATACCAGCCGGTACCGGTGCGACGATTGACTCTGATTTCATATCTTGTCTCCTTTTGTTCGACGGAATCTAGAGCAATATCTGCAACTCCAGCTCGTCGAAACCGACGAGGCGACATGCCAGCCGCCCAAAACATGAATGCAGCGCCGGCGAAAAACGGCGAACGACCCGCGTAAGATCATTGCTCGGGGTGTGCCTGTGCATCACCTGGAGACAATGCCGCTTCGGATTTTCGGCTCAGCAACGATGGCTTCTCGCTTCCAAGACCGCCGCCACGAAGGCGCAGCAGGGGCTGGTCACTCCGGTCCCCAAAGCCCCCCGGGTGCATCGCTGCGCACAAAACTGAGCCCCCCCGCACGCGTGGCTACGGAGATCGTGCGATCGCGACTCTCCGATGTGGCCCTGGGGCCAGCGTACGTCAAGCTGATCCTGGTGCGGGCGCCGGCCGGTTTCGGCAAGACCACCGCGATGGCCCAGATGCGGAGCTGTCTTGAAGATTCTGGGACTGCGACTGCTTGGCTGACGCTCGATCGCGCCGACAACGATGTATCGCGCTTCCTGCGATCACTGCGATGCTGCGTTGACCATCTGCTCGATGAAGGGGATGTGGACGATGATGACGTTCACGTGTTGCACCGGATCTCTGCATACGAAGGCCCGTTTGTACTTTTCCTGGATGACTTCGAGACCATTCATGCAGCCAGTGTCCACGAGTGGGTGCGCGAACTCATCACCCATCTTCCGCCCAACGGGCGCCTCATCATTGGCTCTCGCAACGTGCCAGATCTTCGACTCGGTCGCTTGCGCGCGCTCAGCCAGATGGTCGAGATCGACACTTTGCAGCTGAGGTTTTCGTTGAATGAGGCATCGGAGCTTTTCGGCGGCCGCCATCGCACCGGTCTTGCTCCCGAGGAACTTTCACAACTACACGGCAAAACCGAGGGTTGGGTCACCGGCCTGTGGCTGGCTTCGATGGCACTCGATCGCCACGCGGGAAAGGCCGAGTTTGTTCGCAAGTTCTCCGGCTCCAACCTCTCGGTCGCCGACTATCTTTTGGGTGAAGTTTTCGAACAACAGCCAGAGCAGGTCCGCCAATTCCTTCTCAGGACGAGCATTCTCAAAGAGTTGACGCCGGGTTTGTGCAACGCACTGGTTCCGCAGGGAGACAGTGCCGCAATTCTTCAAGACCTTAGTGCGGAGAATGTGCTGCTCACCCTCGTCGAAGGCGAAGACCAGACCTACCGTTACCACAGCCTTTTTGCGAGTTTTCTTCAATGCGAACTGCGGCGCCAGTCTCCCAGCACGGTTGCGGCCCTGCATCAGAAGGCAGCTCGTTGGTTCGCGGCGCAAGACAGACCGGTTCCTGCGATTGATCACCATCTCGAAAGCGGTGAACTATCGGAGGTTCTTCCATTGATGTCGCACCACATCTACGCATTGCTTGCACAAGGGCGAATGCGGTTGCTCGAGCGCTGGTTCAGCAAGCTGCCACCGGACGCGCTGCAACCGCATCCGAGACTCAAGATGGCACAACTGTGGACGCTCTGCTTCACGCGTGGCCCCTGGGCAGCAATGGCGCAGTTGAACACCTGCGGCCTGGCCGATTCGACAGATGAGGATGTCTGGCCTCATGTTTCGGCGCTGCGTCCCATGCTCTTCAGCATGATGGACCGGCAGGAGGATGCGTTCGAGGCTGGGCAGCGCAGCCTCGCAAGGCTCCCCAGCAGCGACCCATTTGCCGATGGCGCCTTGATCAGCACGATGGCGGGCGTGTTTTCCATGCGGGGACAGTCCTTTGAAACATTGGAGCTGATGAGCGCAAGCCGGCGTTCGCAGAGCGGGCACAGCAGCCAACTGCATCGCATGTATGCCGAGACAATGGAAGGCACGCTGGACCTGTTCGCCGGTCGGATTCATGAGGCTCACGCGCGCTTCAGGACGGCCGTTACCACGATCGCTGAGGGGCGAAAGAGCACTGGCGGCAACGCATGGGCCGGCCTCCTTTATGCCCTGACCACCTACGAACGAAACCAGACTTCCCATGCGACAGACCTGCTAAGGGTCTACGTCCCTCAGGCACGGGACGTCGGGCTGCCCGATCACATGATCCAAGGCTACCGAATGCTTTCGAGGATCGCGTTCCTGGCTGGCGACGTGGACGAGGCGTTCAGACTCTTGACCGAACTTGAAGCCCTGGGCCATGAGAGGCAACTTCCGCGCGTGGTCACCAGCGCCCGGCTGGAGCGTTCGCGGGTGCAGTTGCTGCAAGGCCACGCCATCGCCGCACGACAGGAACTGGCCAGAGTGAGCGACGACACTACAGCCATCAGGATGCAGTCCCTTCGACTCGCAGGCAACGATGTTGACTACCCTCTTCTCGCCAACCTGCGATGGGAAGCGGTCTCAGGAGACGCTGCGACAGCGGCAATGGCGCTGACCGCTGAGGCGACGGTCGCCTTCTCGGCGCAACGCCGCCGACGCGGCCTCGCCCTCGAGCTTGTGCTGGCCATTGCCCTGGCGCGCGCGGGGCGGGAGTTCGCGGCGCTCAGCACACTCGAATCGACGCTGCGGTCCTGCCACCGGCAGGGCTTCGTGCGCATGGTGCTCGACGAAGGGCCCCAGCTCGGCGTGCTCGTCCGACAGTTGCATGATCGAGCCACATCTTCAAGCAGGGTATCGACCGACGTCACGTTTCTCGGCTACCTCACAGACCTGCGAGAGGGCTACGGCTCGACGCTGCCCGTTGTTGAACCTTCCCCCTCCCAACAGGCGGTGCTGCTCGATCCGCTCACGGAGAAGGAGGTCCACGTTTTGCATCTCCTTGCCGAGGGATACAGCAACATCGCCATGGCCGAGAAGCTGGGCATCACGGACAGTACCGTCCGCACTCATCTTCGCAACATCAACAGCAAGCTCGCGGCGGGAAGCCGGATGCAGGCCGTCAGCGCTGCCCGGCGTTTGGGAATCGTGCGATAGAAAATGCGTCGAGCAACGCGCATCAAGGACATGGAAGCGGCCGGCGTCATCCGCGGCTACACCGCACTCGTCGATCCCGAGCTGGTGGGCCTGCACGTGTCGGCCGTGGCCGAGGTCAACCTCGACCGGCACAGCGAGGCGATGGTGCAACGCTTCGAAGAAGCCGTGGCCGCAAGCCCGCAGATCATTCGCTGCGTGTCGGCCACCGGGCCCGCGGACTACATCCTCAACGTCACCGTGCCGGACATGAAGCACTACGAGCGCTTCCTGCACGAAGTGCTGTTCAGCCTGCCCGGCGTGACGCACGTGCGGTCGAGCATCGTGCTGCGCGAGATCAAGTCGGAGGCGGCGCTGCCGCTGGGGCACCTGCTGGATGCGAAGGCCGGGCTGTCGGGGTCACGACGGACATAGTGAGCCGCTGAACAGCGGCCCTACTTCTTTCGCCGGATGACGTACGCGTTCTGCGCCAGCTCGAAGCCGAGCGTCGGGTAATAAGACATCGCGTCGGGGGCCGACAGCAAGATCAACGACACCTCGTCGCCGATGATCGCCTGCGTGCGCTTCACGAGTTCGGTGCCGATGCCATGGCCTTGGTACTTCTTGTCCACCGCCAGGTCCGACAGGTAGCAGCAGTACGCATGGTCGGTCAACGAACGCGACAGCCCCACCAGCTCATCGCCGACCCATGCCGACAGCAAGAGGCTGGGCGCAGCGAACATGCGCGCGATGCGAGCGAGGTCGCCGGTGGGGCGCTTGATGCCGGATTGATCGAAGACGCGGGCGACGTCGATCGGGTCGAGGGGAACGTTGTGGCGGTAGTCGATGGTGATGTTGTTCATGAGATCGATGGCGTGGAGTCGATCCGACTTTAGCCGGACGCGGAGCACGAACTCGATCTGGCGTGGCTAGAATCGGCGCTGCAAAAATCGACTCTGACCTGTTGTTCAGAGCTCCATCCAGCCGTAAGCGTTTACGTCAACCAACGCATCACCAGTGGCACCCGCGGCCGACTGGTGGTGTGCGTTGGTCGCTTCGGTGCTCCTCGTCCCCGCTCGTTCGACCGGCCGGTGCCGCCTTTGAAAATTCAAGGAGCGGCGCTCAATGACGAACGTCCAAACAACAAACTCTTCTTCCCTGCGCACCTTGGTCTGGATGACCCTCGCGCTTTTTCTCGCTTACCTGTCTGTCGCCATGTCGATGCCGGCTGTGACGCTCCACGTGTCGCAGACGCTGGGCATGGGCAATGTCGCGTCCGGCCTGGGCGTCGGCATTGCGTTCTTGTCCACCATCCTGAGTCGCGGCTGGGCGGGCCGGCTGGCTGACGAACGGGGCGGCAAGTTCGCCATGTTCAGGGGCCTTGTCCTCTATGCGGCTGCATCGCTCTTGTGCTGGGCCTCCTCGCTGCCGGTGCTGGGCCATGGCGTCGGCGCGTACCTGGTTCTGCTGGTGGGGCGCCTCGTGCTGGGCCTCGGCGAAAGCTTCGCGCTCGTCGGCATGCTCGGCTGGGCGATGGCGGCCATGGGCCCCGCGCGTTCGGGGCGGGTCATGGCGCTTGTCGGCGCCGGCATGTACGGCGCGTTTGCGGTCGGCGGTCCTCTGGGCCTTTGGCTGTTGGAAAGGCTCGGCTTCGCCGGCCTCATGGCGGGCAGCATCGCCTTGCCACTGGTCAGCGGTGTGATGCTGTGGTCCATCGCGCCCGCCATGTCTGCACAGGGGCGCCGCGCACCGTTCTCCGATGTGCTGGGACTCATCTGGAAGCAAGGCTCGGTCGTGGGCTTGCAAGGCGTCGGCTTTGCGGCCCTGGGCGCGTTCTTTCCCTTGTACTTCCTGGCCCATGGCTGGCAGGGTGCCGGTTATGGACTGACCTGCTTCGGCGTTGGCTTCGTCCTGGTGCGACTGCTGGCGGGTCGCTTGCCCGACCGCATCGGCGGCACCAAGGTGGCGCTGGTCTCCTTGGCGATCGAGGCTGTGGGCCAGGCGCTGCTCTGGCTGGCGCCCCATCCCGTCGTGGCCATGGTGGGCGCACTGCTGACCGGCATGGGCTGCTCGATGGTGTTCCCCGCCATGGGACTGGAGGCCGTCAAGCGCGTCCCTGCCCATCTGCGCGGAACGGCCATCGGCGGCTTCGCGGCGTTCCAGGATCTGGCGTACGGCGTCACGGGCCCGATGGCGGGGCTGATTGCCGACCACTACGGCCACTCCAGTGTGTTCCTGGTGGGGTTGATCGCGACGGTTGTCGGGATCGGGATGACGTGGCGGCTTGCGAGGGTGTCTCGCGCTGAGCGTGTATCGACGTTGGCTTGAGGCTGTTGCAGGTTGATCAGACCGAACCCAACCGCACCTCGCTGAACCGCATGCGCCGAAGGTCGCCCTGCGACTCCAATCGCCCCGACGCGACGAGCAGCGCGACCCGTTTCGCGAAGAAGGCATCAGGAACATCCTCCAGGTGATCGGGCATCGACAGCATCGCCATGCCAACCACGCGCGCCACCTTCCGCCATTGACTGGACGCTTGCGACAGAAGCGCCGCATCGATGAGCGCCAGATCCGGCTCTGGTAGCTTGGCTAACCGCTCACGCTCAGCGGGTGAGAGTTCTGTGTCGAAGGTGTCGTCGTCAGTCATTGTTCTGAACCCCGTGACGCGTGCACCCGGATGGGCATTCGCTTCCGGCCAGATTCTGCTAGATACCCCACGCCTGCGAAGCGCGCGATGCCCACATAGACTGGCGAAATGTCCCAGCCCGCATCCACCTTCAACGCCCCGTCCGCCACCAACAACTACGCCGAGAAGACCGCCCGTCTCGTGCCGGGCCTGCACGACCTGCAGACGATGTCGGCCCTGCTCGTCGCCGAGCGCGCGCCCAATGCAGCGAACGTGCTGGTCATCGGCGCTGGCGGCGGCATGGAGGTGAAGGTGCTCGCGCAGGCGCATCCCCGATGGCAATTCGTCGGTGTCGATCCGTCGCAGCCCATGCTCGACCTCGCTGCGGAAACGCTCGGCCCGCTTGCCGAGCGGGTCGCGCTGCACCACGGCTACACAGACACCGCCCCCGAAGGCCCTTTCGATGCAGCGACCTGCCTGTTGACGATGCACTTCCTGACGCTCGATGAACGCCGGTCGACGTTGATGGAAATTCGTCGCCGGCTGAAGCCCGGTGCGCCGTTCGTCATGGCTCACCTCAGCTTTCCCCAGGCGGACGGAGAGCGGGAGTTGTGGCTCTCGCGTTATGTCGCTTTCGCGGCGGCGTCTGGTGTCGATCCGGACAACGCGCGCAAGGCGGCAACGGCCATCGGTTCGACGCTGTCGCTGCTCAGTCCGGAACAGGAAGAAGCACTGCTGGAAGAGACGGGCTTCACCAACGTCCGCTTGTTCTATGCGGGCATGGCGTTCAGAGGCTGGGTCGCGCAAGCAGCCTGACCCGCCCTCTCACTCCGGCGTCTGCAACTCCGCCCACGCCGTCAACATCTTCACCTGCGTGCGCAGCCAGCTCGTCGACATCGACTGCGTGCCCCACACCGCGATGCGGCCCGCGTGTTCCCCCATGAGCCAGAACTGCCGCACCGCGAGAAATGCGGCGATGGCCTCGACATCCGCCGAAGGCAGCGGGCGCGCGCTGCGGTAGCCCGCCCGATAGCTGCGCCAACGCGCCAGCAATGTCGCATCGAGCGTTCCGCCCACGGTACGTGGATGCATCGCCCACAGGTACACGCACAGGTCGTAGGCCAGCCAGCCAGGGCCCGCGTCATCGAAGTCGAAGAACGAGGCAACGCGCGTTCCGTCCAGGCCTTCCGTCACGAAGTTGTTCATGCCGTGGCAATCGCCGTGCCCATGGACACGCGTCAGGACCGGCATCGCGGTGATGCGGGCTTCGAGCGTGCGCGCGATGGCGCTGAACTCCGGGCGCAGCGCGTCGGTCATCGTGGGCGCGGCGTGCAAGCGCTCCAGCGACGCGTGCAGCAGGTCGGGCAGCTCCAGGGCGTAGCGGCTGGCGGGGCCGTGGTAGTCCTGCGCGGCGTCGTGCAACAGCGCCAGACCGCGTCCGGTGGCTTCGACATCGGGCAGCACGTCGCCCGGGACGTCGCCGTCGAGGTGCTCGAACAGGATCAGCGGGCGCTCGCCCTCGGGCAAGTCCATCGCGACGGCGTGCGCGCCGTCGCGGGCCGGCAGCGTGCCGGCCACGGCTACGCCCTCGGCTTTCAGGTGCGCGAGCAGCGCTGTTTCGTAGCCGATGTTGGGTGCGCCGCGCGGGCGGTCGGCGCTCAGGCGCGCGACGGCGCAGCGGCCGTCGGCAAACTGCAGACCGTAGACGTGGTTGAAGCTGCGTCGCAGCAGCTCGCACGACCGGACCTCGCCGAGGTCGTAGGCCTGCGTCACCTTCTCTGCGATGGCGGCGCCCGTGGGCGTGGTCTGGGCAATCTGGGTGGAGCGGGTGGGCGTCGTCACGGGTGCGGCCTTTCGGGGGCGTGGGCGGCGGGCGATTCTGCCCTACCCTCCGCCACCTTGCCGCGTTGCGTCAACGCTCCAGGTTGCGGTCCAGCGAAGCCCCCTCCTCCCCCACATGCCGCCATGCAGGCATTAACGCCTTGCGCGCCGCATTGAGTTCGGCCATCGAGATGTGCAGCTCCGCCATGGTCTGCACCAGCAGTTCGAGCAGCGCGGCGCGTTGGCGCAGCCGCACGGTCTCGGCGCGACGCGCGCGTTGGGCCTGGCGTGCCGCGGCCTGGATGGCGCGGCCCGTGGGCGAGTCGTGCGTGGGATGGCTGTGGTGGTCGTCCATCGACAGGCCGGGTGCGGCGCGCATGGGCAGCATCACGCGGCGGCGGGCACACCCTGGACGGCGGCAGCAGCGGCAACTTCGCCATTGGCTGCATCGCCGCGCGTTTCGGCAGCGGGGCCGTAGTTGCGCAGGTGCAGGAAGAACTCGCCCATCATCTGCATCCACAGCCGCACGGCAAAAGCCAGGTAGGCGGGGCTGACGCCGCCGGCCACGACGACGTCCATCTCGAGCACGACAAAGTCGCCGTGCTGTGCCACGCGCGCAAAGCGCTTGCTGCGGTGCCATGCGGCGAGCACGGCCTCGGGCAGCGTGCCGCCCTGCACGCGCAGCGGGCAGCTCAGGGTGAAGTCGGTGTACTGGGTGGTGGTGACGGCGTTGCCCCACAGCACCTGGAAGCCAATGCCGTGGCTGGCGCTGTGCAGGCGCACCACGCCGTCCTGTTCGATGGCGGTGACGGCGCCGCCGGCAGCCTTGATGGCGTCCGACACCTGGTCGGGCGTGACGGCGTCGAGCATCTCGAATGCGACTGGCGCGGCGGCTTGGTCGTTGGCTTCCGGGGTCGTGACGTTGGTATTCATGTGTGGTTCTTCTTTCAGGAAAAAGGGGAAACGGTTCAGTTGGTCTTCTTGAGCGCGGCGTCGAGCGCGGCGCCGTCGATGCTCACTTGCGCGGGCGGCGCCAGCTGGGTCATGTAGGCCTGCACGAGCTGCTGTTGCCGCTGCTGGCGCAGCGCGGCCTGCAGCTGCGGCTTCATCTCTTCGAGCGTGGCAGTGCGCGCGGGCTGGATGTCGAGCAGCTTGACGATGTGAAAGCCGGCCTCGGCCTGCACCGGCTCGCTGACCTGCCCTTGCTTGAGCTTGGCCACGGTGTCGCGCAGTTCGGGGAGGATGCGCGCGAGCGGCAGCGTGTCGACCTCACCGCCGCGCTCGGCGCTGCGGCGGTCCTGCGAACTGGCGCGCGCGACGGCAGCGAAGTCGCCGCTGCGGGCCTGCTTCGCGAGGCGGTTCGCTTCGTCGCGCACCTTGGCGATGGCGGCCGGGTCGCGCTCGGGCGTGGCGAGGTAGATCTGCGCCACGCGGTAGGCGGCCGGCAGGTTGAAGCCGGTCTTGCCCTGGTCGTAGGCGGCCTTCACCTCGGCGTCCGACGGAAAGCCCGCAGGCACCTGGCTCACGGATTCGAGATAACTGGTGGCGACGATGCGCGCGGTGATCTCGCGCGTGGCGGCGTCGATCTTCGCCTTCACGTCGGGCCGGTCGGCCCAGCCCTTGGCGCGGGCGTCGCGCAGCAGCGCTTCGCTCACGAGGCGCTGGCGCAGCCAGCCGTCGAGGCTCGCGCGGTCGGCCTTCACGGCAGCACGCTCGGCTTCGGGCAGGGTCTGCAGCAGCTTCTCGATTTCGTCCTGGCCGATGGTGACCTCGCCGATGCGCGCGACCACGGCGGGGCCGGGCGCAACGGGTTGCTGCGCGGCGGCCACGCCGACCGACGAGACCAGCAGCACGCCGGCCGCCGCGCGCAGGCGCCGGCCGAGTCCGGCTGCGGGAGTTGTTTGTGCGTTCGTCATTGCGGCTTTCCTTCTGTAGCGGATGCAGCGGCCGCAGGCGCCGGCGCGCTCACGGCGCGCACGTCGAAGCGGCTCTCGTAGAGCTTGTCGCCGTACTGCTGCGCGATCTGTTCGTACTTGACGCGGCTTTGCGCCGCGAAGGGTTGGCGCGAGGCGAGCACGCTCCCCACATCCATGGTTTCGTAGGCGCGAAGCACCTCCTGACCGACGGCGTATAGCTGCGTGTTCTTGGCCTCGCACTGCGTGAGCGCGGTGCGCTGCAGCGCGGCCTCACCGGCCAGGCGCTGGCGTTCGGCTTCGGAGGCGCGCGCCATCTTCAGCAGGTCGTCGTACGCGCCGCGGTACTGCGCGATCTGCGCACTCGCCTTCTCGCTCGCGGCCTGTGCCTGCTCGCGCAGTTGCGCGTTGCCGGCGCTGGCTTGCCCGCGCGCGTGGCGCTCGGACGCGAGCTGGGCCTGGCTGGCGGCCAGTTCCTTCTTCAGCGTCTCGAGCTCGGACGCGGCCGGTGCCGCGCCAGGTGCCGCGGGCGCCTTGCCCGCGGGCTGACCGGCCTTGATCGCGGCCAACTCGTTCTGCGCCTGCTGCAACTGCGTGGTGGTGGTGCGCAGCTGCGCGCGCAGCCGCTCCTCCATGCTCGCGCCTTGCGCCTGCTGGGCATGCGCCACGCCGGCCGTGGCGGCCAGTGCGGCCAGGGCCAGCGCCGGGAAGATCGTTCGGGACACGGCGAACTCCTTCTTTTGCTTAGAAACGCGCATTGAATTCAAGCTGCAAGGTGTCGATCGACAGCGGCGGGCCGTAGACCTCCTTGGTCGAGATCCAGCGGCCGGTGAACCACATGTTCTTGTCGATCGCGTACGAGCCGCCCAGGAAGTAGCCGCGCGCGTTGGTGCCGCCGCCGTGGAAGCTCGAATCGTTGTAGCCGTCGGGCATGGCATCGGGCTCGATGCGCTTGTAGCCGGCGAGCACGTTCCAGTCGCCGCGTGCGGCCGGTGCCGGCTTGCCGTAGGTGGCCTGCACCATGTAGGCGTTGCCGCCGCTCTTGAAGTCGGACTGGGTGGTGCCGCCGGTCGGGCCGAAGTTGTTCACGATGGCGCCGCGAATGCCGCCGCGGGCCCAGATGCCGTTGGCGTCGTAGGCGTTGTTGCGCACGAAGTTGGCGTCCAGGCGCAGGTTGTTGCCGGCCACCTGGGTGTCCCAGCGCAGGTTCAGGTCGATCAGGCGGAACTTCGAGGCCAGGCCCACGTACTGCGGCTGCGGCGTGCCGGCCGGGTTGAGCGGGTCCAGCGAGATGTCGCGCAGCAGCATGAGCGTGTTGCCCTTCTGCATGAAGGCCGGGCGCGACCAGTCGGTGCTGCAGCCGTCGGCGCCCGCGTACAGCGCGCAGGGCTCGGAGACCTGGCCGCTGATGTTGCGGAAGTTGTAGTACGCCAGCGCGCCGCGCACGCGGTTGTCTTCGTTGATCTTCCAGTCGGCGCCCACCTGCGCGCCGAGCAGCCACTTGTTCTCGCTCTTCATCTTGCGCTGGCTACGCGTGGGCGAGCCGTCCGCCGAGTATTCCAACGGAATGAGGCCCAGCGTGCCGAACAGCGACAGGTCACGGTTCGCCGACAGCTTCTTGTCGAACTGCGCCGCAATGCCGTCGAAGTTCAGGTCGCTGGAGTACAGCAGGTCGGTCGACATGAAGGGGTTGCCGAAGCGGCCGCCGGTCACGGTGAGCCAGTCGGTCGGCTTGTGCGAGATCCACATCTGGTCGAGCCACACGCTCTTCTTGCCCAGGCCGCCGCCCAGCGTGGTGGTGGTCGAGACGGGGCTTTCGTCGCTGCCCGAGGCCAGGCGCACGCCGGCCTTGGTGTTCTCCGACAGGTCGGCCAGCAGGCCCACGCGGGCGCGGGCGCGGAACAGGTTGCGGCGGTCCTGGCGGGTGTTCAGGATCGACGGCAGCGAGAGGTTGGTGTTCGGGTTGACGTCGTAGCCGCTGCCCTGGTTGAGCGAGGGCCAGTTGATCTCGATGTCGCTGTTGTTGCCGGCATAGCTGCGCGACTCGTTGCGCACGCGCACGTCGCCTTCGAAGCGGATGCGCTTGCTCCACTCGGGCGTCTCGTTGGGCGCGGCCCAGCCTTCGTCCTTGGCCTGCGCCATGACCTGTGCCTTGACCTCGTCGCGGATCTGGTCGCGCACGGTCTGCGAGATGTAGGGCACGCGCACGTCGCCGGCTTCGAGCCGCATGCCGCCCGCGACGGTGGCCGATGCGGCGGTGGCCGACACGGCCGCCTGGCGCTGTGCCTGCTGCGCGGCGATGGCTTCGGTCTGGGCCTGGGCCAGCAGCGCTTCGCCCACGTCCTTGGCGAGCGTGCCGCTTTGAATGAGGCCGCGGATCAGCTTGACCATGGCGGATTCGGCGGCGGGCGCGGCGGCGGTCTGGGCCATGGCGGTGCCGGCCGACAGCACGAACGCGGAGGCCACGGCCGCCGCGAGCGCGCACTGGCGCAGGGCCGGCATCGCGCCCCGGCGCGGGAGGGTGTTGTGGAGGGTGTTCATCGCTTCGTTCACTGAATGGAAGAGGTCGGCCGGGCGTCGGCCGCGGAGAAATGGAAAGTCATGCGGATCACGGCCGGCGTCCCTTCATGGACACGCGCATCGGAAAGCGCATCGAGGCCGGCGGACGTTCTTCGATGCGGTCGAGCCCGCGCAGCAGCGCCAGCACGGCTTCGTCGATGTCCTCGGTGCCGGTGCCGCGCACCAGCTGGGCGCGCGTGGTCTTGCCGTCAGCGCCGAGCCACAGGTCGATCTGGATGTCATCGAACACCAGCTGGCGCGTGCGCGGGTCGCGCGACAGCGCCTGCTGCAACATGCTCGACACGTAGCGCGCATACGAGCCGCTGCCCAGGCCGCCGCCGGCGCCGGTGCCGCTCATGCCGCCGCCGCTGCCGGCCTGGATGCCGAAGGCGTCGTTGCCGGCCTGGCCGGCGCTGTCCATGGTCACCGGGTCGCCCAGGTCTTTCGACGGGCTGGGCGGTGCGTCGTCCTTCGGGGCTTCGAGCGGCTCGACCGGCTTGGGCTCGGGCTCGACCACTTCGGGCTTGATCTTTTCCGGCTCGGGCTCGGGCAGCTTCTCGGGTTCGGGTGGCGGTGGCGGAGGCGGCGGCAGCATCAGCGTGGGCGCATCGGCCACCACGCGCTTCTGGCTCGCGGTGTCGGACAAGAGCCGCCACACGAGCAGCGCCAGCGCCACGACGATCACCAGGCCGATGACCATCCCGCCCCAGCGGCGCCAGAGCGCGGCCGTGCCACCTGCGCCGCTGGAGCGCGGCGCAGGCGAGGCAGAAGAAGAAATCGGGTCGCGAGGGTTCACGCTGCGGTCCTCACTTCTGCTTGCCGGTCACGAGGCCGATCTGGTTCAGCTCGATGCGACGCAGCAGGTCGAGCACGTCGACCACCTTCGCGTACTGCACGCTGGCATCGCCGCGCACGATCACGGGAAAGTCGGGCGACAGCGCCTTCTCGGTGCGCAGGCGTTCTTCGAGCTCGGGCAGCGTGACCGGGTAGGCGTCGAGGAACACGTTGCCCGCGTTGTCGATCGTGATGGCCTTGGTCTTGGGCTTCTCGAGCGCCACCGAGGCGCTGGCCTTCGGCAGGTCGACCTTGATGCCCGGGATGCTGGCGTTGCTGGTGAGGATGAAGATCACCAGCACCACCAGCAGCACGTCGACAAAGGGCGTGATGTTGATGCCGCCCGTGCGCTTGCGCACGGCGAACTTCGCGGCTGTGTTTGCCATGGTGCGCGGTCCTCAGGCGCGGCGCGCCTGCACGGCCACCGGCAGCGAGCGGCCCTCGCCCTGCTCTTCGGCCAGGCGCGTGACGAACTCGTCGACGAACACGGCCATGTCGGCGCCGATGGCGTCCGAGCGCGAGGCCAGCCAGTTGTAGCCGAACAGCGCGGGGATCGCGACGCCCAGGCCGGCGGCGGTACACAGCAGCGCAGCGGCCATGCCGGGTGCCACCGAGTTGATGTCCACGGCGCCGGCCATGGCCGCCACCACGAACACCAGCATGATGCCGATCACGGTGCCGAACAGGCCCACGTACGGCGCGCCTTCGATGGTGGTCGAGAGCCAGTTCATGCGCTTGGACATGCGCTCGGTCTCGCGCACCATCACGCCGTCCATCGCGGCGCGGATGGCGCCGATGGTGGAGGCCGACACGGCGTTCAGGTCGTAGCCGCGGTCGTGGCGGCGGCGCATCTCTTCGATGGCCACTTCGTACAGGCGCCACAGCGACGAGTCGGCACGCACCTCTTGCGGCACCGTGTTGTTCGTGGCCATGCGGTCCAGCGGAGCGCCGGCGCCTTCGCGGAAGTGCTCGATGAAGGTGGCGTTGGCGCGCGAGGTGGCGCCGAAGCTGCGGCCCTTGCCGATCATGATGGCCCACGACAGCACCATCATCAGGCCCAGCAGGCCGACCACGACCCAAGCGTCCAGCGGCATCGCGGCCAGGATGAAGCCGAAGTGGCTCTTGCCCGCCTGCTGCTCGTCGGCACCGAAAGCGGCCAGGCGCGACTCGGCGCCTTGCGACACGGCATCGGCCAGCAGCAGCGCGTCGGGGCGTGCGACCTTCGACAGGCGCACTTCGTCGATCGCGCCGGTGAACGGGGCGAAGGCATCGGCGGGTGCGGCGCCCGGTGCAGCAGGTGCGGCCGGTGCATCGGCGCCAATCGCGGCGGCGGTGTTCAGTGCGGGCAGCTTGGCCGCCAGCGACACGGCCGGACGGCCACCCACATACAGCGCCACGCTGTCGCCTTCGGCCTTCACCGCAAGGTGCGACCACTGGCCGGCCTGCATCGGCTGGCCCGGCGTGCTGCGCTGGCCGTTCACCTGCACGAAGGGCACGCCCTGGTCGATGCCGACCACGAGTTCGCCGGCACCATCGCGGCGCGCATAGATCGCCTGGCGCGCGCCGAGCGAATCGGGCTTGACCCAGGCGGAGAAGGTCAGCGTGCCGCCGGCCGTCACGGCCAGCGACGGCGTGGCGGGCAGCATCAGTGCGCCGTTGCCGAGCTGCGCGCCCTTGCCGATGACCGTGCCTTCGACGGGCACCGCGGCGGTCTGGCCGTTGTTGCCGTAGGCCGTGGTGTCACGCGGCGGCACCGCGCCTTCGGCGAAGTGGTAGACCAGCGTGTAGTCGGGGTCGAAGCTGCGCTGGCCGTTGCCCGAGGCCGGGGCCTTCGGGTTGCCGTAGTACATCCAGAGCTTTTGCGGCGTGCCGGCCGAGACGTTGGGCACGTCGACCCAGATCAGCGCCATGCCCAGCAGCGGATCGAACTGTTCGATCTGGTGGTTGAGCACGGTCTTGTCGTCACCCGCGACAAAGCGCAGATCGGCGCCGGTCTCGCTCACGCCTTCGAACTTGAAGTTGCCCGTGTGCAGGCGCACCAGCACCGGCACGCGGCCGGCATCGCTGCCGATGGCGCCGGCCTGCGGGCCGCCGTCGATGGTGACGGGTTTGCGGTAGGCCCATTCGGCCTGCCACCAGGCATGGGCCAGGCCCGGCAGGAGCGTGCTCAACAGCGTGAGCGCGATGAAAAGAAGTCGTCGCATGACAGGGTTCTCCGGAAAGCTCGTGGAATGAGAAGAAAAATCGAAAGAAAGAGGAAAGGCCGTCAGTAGCTCGCGGTGATGCTGAAATTCACCTGCGGGTCGTGCTTCTTGGTGCGCGGCCCGTCGATCAGCGGATAGCCGATGTCGACGCGGCCCGAGAAATAGGTGCCGACCTTGAAGGTCGTGCCCACGCCCACCGAATACAGAGCGAAGCGCTCGGCCTGCTCGGGCAGCGGGCTCTTCAGGCGCAGCCGCGCCGCATCGGCGAAGGCGTACACGCGCCAGTTCTCGACGGTGCTGCCCAGGAAGGTGAGCGGCTTGCTGCGCAGCTCGACCGAGCCGACCACGCCGTAGTCGCCGGTGGCTTCGGCCGAGAGATAGCCGCGCACCGAGTTCATGCCGCCCGCGGCGATCTGCTCGCTGGACACGAGCGGCGAGTCGGTCATCTGTGCGTTGACGCGGAACGCCACCTGCGTGCCGCCCTCGAAGCTGTGCGCGCCGTTGAGGTCGGTCTTCAGCACCATGAAGCTGGGCGAGGCCTTGTAGCGCTTGTAGTCGAAGGCCTCCCAGTCGCTGCCGTACTTGAAGGAGCTGCTGGTGCCCGCCACCAGCGACACGCCCACGCCGTACTGGCTCTTGTCGGTCTGGCGGAAGCCCGAGTACGACAGCGTGATCGGCGCGTACTTGAGCGGCACGGTGTCGCCGGTGCCCTTGAGCGTCAGCGCTTCCTTGTTGTTCTTGAAGTCGACGCCCACGCTGAAGGCGTGCCACCAGTTGCCGCTGTTCGGCACCGTGTAGGTCGCCTTCAGGCCGATCGAGTGGCCCTTGCCCAGCACGGTGGTGCCGCCGACGGTGGCCACGTTGCTGTCGGACACGAAGGCGTTGGCTTCGAGGCTCCAGTTCGTGCCCTTGAGCGGCGCGTTGTACGAGGCCGAGAACACCTGCGTCTGGTTGAGGTCCTGCGGCGCGCCGAAGAAACTGATGGAGGCGCTGTGGCCCATCTGCCAGAGGTTGTCGTGGCCCAGCGAAGCGCTGGCGCGCAGCTTGCGCGTGTCGGCGCTGTAGTCATTGTTGAGGCCGACGCTGCCGCGCCACGGGCTCTGGTCTTCGACCTTCAGGTCGACGTCCATCGTGCCCGGCAGTGCGCCGGGGCGAACCAGCGGCATCACCTGGCGCTTGGGGCCGCGGTTGAGCGCGGTGAGCTCGGCCTGCGCGGTGTTGAAGTTGGGCACGCCGCCCTCCTTCAGCGCCGGCACCTGGTCGCGCACGTCGAGCGGCGAGTTGTACTCGGCGCCCACCACGCGCACGCGGCCCACGCGGGTCTCGTTGACCTGCAGGAACACCACGCCCTGCGTGACCTGCTGCTCGGGCAGGTCGACGTACACCGACTGGTAGCCCGCCGCCTGGTAGGCCGCGAGCAGCGCGTCGCGTGCGCCCTCCACGTCCTTCAGCGAGCGCTCGGGACCGAGGAAGGGCGTGACCGCGTTTTCGATGGCGCGGGCGTCGAGCACGGTGTTGCCGCGCACGATGTATTCGGCGATGTCGACCTTGCGGGCCGGCTCGGTGGCTGCGGCCGGCGTGGCGGCTGCGGCGGGTGCCTGCGCGAAGGCCGCCGAGGCGCTCATCGCCATCACTGCCAGCCACACCGCTCTCCAGCAGGTCGGCGGCGCGTTGTTCTTCATGTCATGCATTTACAGCTCGGTTCTCAAGGATGAAGCTCGCGTGGCAGCGGCTCAGGGTGGAGAGCCTTCATGTCGCTGCTGCGTACCGATACCTAGACGCACGGCGCGCGCGGCGACTGCCGTTTGTCACGAAAACTTCATCAAGAAATCGGCAGGAGGTCCGGCGCGGCGGGTTGAGCGCGCATGAGAAGAAGGGCCTCGCATGGGAGGCCCTTGTGTTTTCTTTGGTCGCGAAGCCGTGCTTTATCGGAGGCCGCTTGCCCCCATCCCAGCCTTCCCCCGGGAGGGGAAGGAGCAAGACCTCCAGGCCATCGCTCGGCTGTGTTTTGTATTTCTCCCTCCCCTTCCGGGGGAGGGTCGGGGTGGGGGCACGACGGCCTTCACCACAACGACAGTCAGCCCCTCGACCACCGTCTTCTTCCTGTCTTGCAAGCAGCCCAGACTGCGGGGTGGATCGCCGCATCCGCTCGGCGAACCTTCATCTTTTCTTCAAGGGGCGACGATGCGCGTCGGTGTATGGCTGTGGGGTGTGGCGCTCGGCGCGGTCTGCGGCATGGCTGGCGCGCAGACGCCATCGGCTGCCGATGACGGAAGCTGCGTCGAAGTCGTGGTGAACGGCGAGCGCACGCCCGCCTACGACTGCCTGACCCGCAAGCTCGCGCCCACGCTGCCGGCACGCGGGCCGGACGACGCGGCGCCCGGGCTCGCCTCGGAAGCGATCACGCAGCGACCGGGCAATCAGCTGGGGTTGTTCAATCGCGCGGCGACCGGGCACCGCATGGGCAACACCTTCGGCACCTCGGTGTATCCGCAGCGTCCGCCGCCGGTGGTGCCGACGTCGCCGTTGATGTCGCCCCGGCCCTGAGCGATGCCATGCGGGAAATGGGTCCGGGCGTTCAGAGTTGCTGGGTCAGCAGCACGACGACACCGGCCAGCGAAATGGCGACGCCTACGGCTTTCCTGAAGTTCTTCAACATGTCGTGCACTCCATCGGTAAGACTCGATGGTGCGCCGTTGGAGAGCGCAGCGGGTTTGGCAATCCCGATGGGCGGGATAGAAAAACTTCAACCGCCGGGTGATGCGCGGTGATGCGCCCGGTCAGCTCGCCCGCACGCCCGCCCGGGTTTCGGCGAGCGACAGGCGCTCGCGGGCGAACTGGCTGGCCCGCAGGCGAACGCGCGCGACGGCGGCATCGAGCGAAGGTTGCTGCATGAAGACAAGCACGCCGCGCTTGAGCCCGCGCAGGCTGAGTTCGGCAACGCCGGCGTAGCGGCCGCCGGAGGTCTGGCGGATGTCGATCTGGCTGGACCAACCGTCGGGAAGTTCGACGAAAAGATGTTGCTGTGTGGCGCTCATGTCAGTGAGGAGCTTAGGGCTACTGCCGGCGCCGCCCTAGGACATAGTTCCTAGGTATTAGCATTTAATTTCGTTTAATAACAATTTCACGCGCACCGCGCAAAGGGACACCATGTGTGAACACCCGCATGACTTTCGGCACTCGCGCCGGAACAGCGTGCCATCTAGGATGGAGCGGCCGTGATCCGTCTCCCTCTTTCCGTGCGTCCTCCCGACCGGCCTGCCCCGCAGGTCGATACCGTCCGCCCTGCTTTCTGCGCCGCCGCATGAAGGACGAGACGCACACAGCCGAACACCTCTACACCGTCGAAGTCGAGGGGCGCAACGTCACGGTACGGGACGTGATGGTGGCGGCATTCACCTACCGCATCAAACTCGAGGAACTGCTGGGCTCCCCCCGGCAAGTCGTGCATTGCTACCGGCTCTGGCGCCGGCTCGAGCAGCTCGACGAACCGCCCATGACGCGCCTGGACATCAAGTACGCCGCCGCATGGCGCGACGCACACGAGCAGGCCTGGCAGGTCGCGCAGGTGTTTCTGACCGACCCGCACACCAAGACCTTCGTGCTCCGGCTCGCCATTCCCTGACCCTGCGCGTCAGCGCATGTGCGCCATGTCGCGGATGTCGGAGCGCAGCGCGCTGCGGTCGGCGCCCAGAAGCGGCAGGTTGATCAGCAATTCGAGCCGGCGGCGCAGCGAGTACAGCACCTGGATCGCGCCATGCGCCGCGTCGTCCGGGCCAGTGCCGGCGCCCGCCACGTCCGGGTAAGGCCACAACGCCGCATCGGGCTGGCCGGGCCAGCGCGGCTGCAGCACTTCGAGCGAGGGGTCGAGCGTGATGACGACATCGGCCCGGAGCGATCCCGCACGCGCCAACAGGTCCCAGCTGCGCGGCGGCGACGTCGGCAAGGCCATGCCGGCGCTGCCCAGCGCCTCGACCGCCGCGGGATGCACATCGGCCGCAAGCCGCCCGGGCTGCCCGCACGAACGCGCCGCGAAACGCTTCGAATCGAGGTGCGCCAGGCAGGCCTCGGCCAGCACGCTGCGCAGCGAATTGCGCCGCGAGACAAAGACGACTTCGATCCGTTGCTGCATGGTGAAACGACTATAGCCACGCCATGTGGCACCTGTGTAGCGGGGTGCGGCGACCCTCTTGCAAACACCTGTTTACCCCTGTCATGCCAACATGACCAATTAGTGTAAACACTGGTAAACCTTGTGGGATTGATCGGCGTTAGAACCCCATGTGGACATCCGACCCCTCCCTTGTTGCCCTCGCCTTTCTGGTCGGTCTTGCTGCGGGCGTGACGCTCATGAGCATGCTGGCGGTCCTGCGTTCCGACCAGGACCACCCGCCCTCCGAGCAGCGCACCCGGCTGTAAGGCCCAGGCCTCAGGCCATGCACCCGCCGGCTTTTCGCCGGCCGGTGTGACCGGGCGCTGCCCCGCCCCACATAAGCAAGCGGGCGCGCTTGTTCAGAACCCCGATTGCCCATTCATCGCCGCGCCGTGTCCCGTTCACTGTCTTGCAAAACCAAGTAAGCCTCCTCGAACGCAAGTTTGTCTGCCTACGCCGTCCATCGGCTCGCCCTCGCAACAACCGCGACGGCGACGTAACACCAAATAACTAGCAGCTTCGCGCGACCGGCGCGCCACTTGTCAAGGCCCCGGTTCGCACGGTCCCGGGGCGCCTCGCGCAGACACTCGCCGCAGGGCCACCGACACCCGGCAATATTTAACGTAAAGCAACGATTGTTACGATTTTTGTGTCGTTCCCGACGCGCAGCTGTGACGTTCGCCCGGTCCGTGACACGGGGCACGACGATACTGTTTCGGCCTCGATCCTTGCGTTCCTTGCGTGCAGACTGCGCGTCGCGGGACGCGAGGCGAGGCACATCATCCAACTCGCTCATGTAAGACAAAAATGAACAAACTGCTCGCACTCATCATCGTGGCTGCTGCCATCACCGCCTGCTCCAAGCAAGAGTCCACGCCCGCAGCGCCGGCCGCACCCGCAGCACCTGCTGCAGCACCGGCCACGCCGGCACCCGCTCCGGCCGCCAGCGCACCGGCCGCCGCAGCACCCGCTGCCACCACGACGGCATCGGCCGACGTGCCCAAGGAATGCCAGGAATACCTGGACAAGGTGAGCGCCTGCGTGGGCAAGCAAAGCGGCGCCGCCGCCGACGCGCTCAAGAGCAGCCTCGAGCAGACCAAGGCCACCTGGGCCAGCTACGGCGCCAACGCCGCACAACTCGGCACCGCCTGCAAGGCCGCTTCCGACGCCTTCGCCGCACAAGCCACGGCCATGAAGTGCTGATGCGCTGAGAAGGTGTGAACGAACGCGCCTGGGCGAGTTGCTCGGGCACGCCGGATTCATTCACACCTTCTGAGTCGCTGACGCCGGCAAGGCCACCCTCGCCGCGCGACGCGACACACCTCCTCGTCTGCGACGAGGAGGTGCCTCCCCCACAACGGTCCAGGCTCGTCCTCTGAGAGGCTCACACAAGATGAGTGCACCGGTCTGGCTGAACATCTCGGCCTGCTAGGGCCGCGCTTCCCGCAAACGTTTGGCCCACCTGAAGGGCGCAGCAAGTCGCGACACGCCCGAATAGAGCAACTCATCGTGCGTGCGTGGGTGTGAGGTCGACAGTGCGCGCATGAACTTGATCTTCATGTGGTCAGAGAACGCAGACTCGCCTGGCGCACGCGGACGCAGACCCAGTTTTCGCATGCAATAGTTGGCCTGGTAGACGTGCCCGCGCTCCTCCATCTCCGGCATCGTGTAGTAGAGCGACAGACTCACCGAAACGTTCTTGCCGTTCTGAATGCGATGAGGCGCCAGCGGCGGATGATGTACGCCGATGCCGGGCCGGAGTGTCCAGGCCTTGCCGGCATGCGCCAGGTCGTCTCGATAGATGCCGGCAACGGGGTTGTGCCGGTAGAAGTCTTCGATCTCGCACGCGGTCAGAGTGCCGAACTCACGCGGATAAAGGCGCACGTCCTTTTCCCCTCGGATCTGCATGAGGAAATTGGTCTCGTGGTCGAAGTGATACGGCACTGCCAGCCCCGGCGCGCTGAGGAACACCGACAGACCGCCCCACGTCATCTGCCTGCGTATCGGTCGGCGGGTGATTTCCTCGACGTCGGCCAGCAGAAGGTCAAAAAGATCGCTGAATTCGGGGTCCATCTCGTCGATGTAGTGCAGCGCCACCCACTTGCCGTTCTCAGCAATCTGCTCGATGCCTTCGCGAAACTGCGCCATGAGCACGTCGCGCGGCACCGTCAACTCGCAGGCCTTGAAGTAGCGCTTGTAGTGATCGCGGTCGAACGCGCGCTCCGACAGACGGGCCAGGCGCTCGATCGACAACAGGGGATGGTTGGACAGCAAGTGTTGGAAGGCGAAGGGCTGCACATTGAGCTGCTCCCAGGCTTGCGAATCGTCGTGCTGAATGAGACCGGAAGCGGCGTGCTGGCCCAAGCGTGGGCTACGCAATTGAGGAATCATGAGCGCCTCCAGCCTTTGCAAGTTGTAGTCCTGAGACTACGCGTCGCAAAATCGAGCGTCCATCACCAACCGCCTGTTACCCAAGGAAACTTCTGCAACATCCACGTGCAGAGCGGGCCGCGGACGTTCCAAGTGGTTCAGCCATCAACGCATGCACTGCGCTTTGATTCGCGCGCAGCTTCGGCGAAAGCGGCGGTGCCGATTGCAGGGCGGAAGACAGCGTGCACAGCGAACCGGTCGTTCGTGTGATCTCGCGCCGCTGAGCGGCGCCGCTACCGCCTCAGGAATTCGCGCAACGCATCGAGCGCACGCAGCGCGCCGGCCTCGTCCACGTCCCGGTGCGTGACCAGGCGCAGCCGGCCGTACAGCATCGAAACGAGGACGCCTCTTTCCTGCAGGTGCTGTTGAAGCGCACGCGCCGTGTCTTCCCCACGATCCACCAGGTCAAGAAACACGATGTTGGTCTGCGGCGCCTCGGCACGCACGCCGGGGCGATCACACACGCCCTCATACAACAGCCGCGCCAGCCGATGGTCCTCGGCGAGCCGCTCGACGTGATGGTCCAGCGCATGCAGCGCTGCAGCCGCCAGCACACCGGCCTGCCGCATCGCGCCACCCGCCGCTTTTCTCACGCGCCGCGCACGGGCAATGAAGGCCGCACTGCCGCACAGCCCGGCTGCGCAACAAGAACGGCGCGGCGATCACCATCGGCGGACCGGCCTACCTGCGCAGCGCATCGCTCGTGCCGACGACGTCGACGGGCTACGACGTCGGCATCCGGCATGCCTTCTGATCGGCTGCAGATCAGGCCGCAGCCGCCCCACGCTCGCTCGTGATCTCGGCGCCTTCACGCATCGTCTTCGTGACCGGCGTGTTGGCCACCACCTCGAGCAGCCGGCTCCACTGCGCATCGGTCAGCGGCCCGCTGGCGTGCAGCACGCGGTGGATGTGCGCCTTGCCGTCCGCGTCCTTCGCGAAGCTCAGCTCGGCCTTGAACTCGCCGAGCTCCCAACCCTTGCGCTGCGCATACATCCGCAGCGTGATCGCGGTACAGGCGGAGAGCGCGGCCAGGTAGTAGTCGTAGGGCGCCGGCCCCGCGCCCTGCCCGCCCAATGACGCCGGCTCGTCCGCCACGAGCTGGAACTTGCCGACCTGGATGCGGTGATTGAAATCGACGTCGGTGGAAACGATCGATGCGGTGACTCCGTGGCCCATGGGTGTGTGCTCCTTGTTGGCAAGCAAGCATTCTGGCGCGGCCGGAATGCCCGAAAACATCTGCGCCACCGGGGTTGATCCAGAGGCACATAATCTTCGCCGGGCGGCCATGCCAGGGGTCGCCAGCCACCCCGGCACAAGCGGGGCGCGCCGCCTTCCTGCCTGGCATCGACGGAACGACACCATGAGCGCACTGCACATGTTCATCCCGGTCTCCGAGCCCGCACGCAGCGAAGCGCTGGCGCAGTTCATCAAGACACACCACGTTCCCCGCCATCTGGTGCGAGGCACCTCGCGCAAGATGCCGACCGACTGCGGACCGCCGGCGCCCGTGCGCACATCGCAGGAGTTGCCGCAAGCGACTCAGACACCCGCCACGTCGGGCTGAACTACCGCGCTTCGGCGCCCGGAGGCCTGCGGTCGGGGCCCGGGCACCAGACATTCGCCTGGTGTCTGATTCGCGACAAATTGGAAATGGCGCTCCATTTTCTGAGACATACTTCACGAATGCGGCGAAAAATAACCGAGAAAAGCCCCCCCGACGATGCCCCCGCCCCACCCCCGGCCACGACAGAGCTGAGGGTCAGCTGGGAGCACTCCTTTCCCGACGACGGGTCGAAACTGGTGCTGCATTCGAACTGGATTTCCAACACGCCCGCCACGCAGGCCTACCTCGAGGCGCTGGTCGCCCGTGTCGCGGAGATGGACCCCGCGCCCCGCTGCGTTTTCGAGAAGCGCAAGGCTGTCGTGCCGCGCTCGTTGCCGCCGGACCTCGGCACTTTCACGTCGGCCGAGTTCTGGCAGGTGGCGGAGTTCCTGCACCTGCAAGCCACGCCCTCTCTCGCCGCCGCGCGCCTCGTGCTGGTCGAAGGCATGCGCCCGGCCAAGGCGGCGCGCCAGCTCAACACGAGCCCGCAGGCGCTGACCAACTCGCTGCGAAAAATCCGCACCGAGCGCGCGACCTCGTCGCGCCTGGGTCGGTTGCCGCCCGAGCGGCCACCCGCCAAAGACACCCCGCCGCCCGAGGCCTGAGCGTTCGGCGTCCGGACCGCGGCCGTCAACCGCCGTGTCCGCCCTCGCCCGCCACCGGATGGCGGGCCGCATAGCGCTCCAGCAGCAGGTACAGCACGATGCCGCCAGCCAGCGGCAGCAGGTAGTAGAGCGCGCGGTACGCCAGCACGGCCCCCATGAGCGTGCCCTGGCGCACGCTGCCCGAGAGCAGCGCCAGGTAGACGGCTTCGATCACGCCGAGGCCGGCCGGAATCGGCGTCACCACGCCGACGATCGACGCCGCCAGCAGCACGCCCAGCACCGTCGCGTACGGCACCTTCTGGTTGAGCAGCAGGTACATGGCGCAGCCCATCACGGCCCAGTTGGTGGCCGAGAGCCCAAGCTGCACCAGCGCCAGCTGCGCCGACGGCAGCTCGAGCCGCCGCCCCTTCACCTGCCAGTGCCGGCCGTGCAGGAAGAAGCAGGCCACCACGTAGGCAACGGCGAGCAGCACCATCCCGATGCCGAGTGCGCGAAAGGCGTCCACGCCCATGTGCGCCTCGCGCGGCGGCGTGATGGCGCCGGCCGCGAACAGGCTGCCGGCCAGCAGCCCGTAGCCGAGCCAGTTGGTGGCCAGGCTGATGCCGACGATCTGCGCCACCGTGGCCTCGTCCAGCCCGGCACGCGCATAGAGCCGCGCACGCAGCGCGATGCCGCCGACCAGCGAGCCGAGGTTGAGATTGAAGGCATAGCTCACGACCGCGATGGCCCAGCTGCGCCAGCGCGGCAGCCGATGCCGCGTGTGCCGCCGCCCGATCAGGTCGAAGCATCCGTAGAGCGCGTGGCTCAGCGTGGCGACCCCGAGTAGGCCCAGCAGCAGCATCGCGGGATAGCGCTGCAGCGCCTCCCATGCGCCGGCCCAGTCGACCTTGTGCGCGTGCGACAGCAACAGGCCCAGCACCACGAGCCCGAGCACCGGCAATGCCCAGCGACGGCAGCGGTGCCACAGCGACGGCTTGTCCGAAGACACAGCGGCGGTCGAATCGATCGTGGTGGCGTGGCGGTTCATGACGGGCTGCCCGTGCCGCGCAATGCCGCAATGAGCGCCGCGAGGTCGAGCGGCTTGAGCAGGTGATGGTCGAACCCGGCGGCGGCGATGCGCTCCCGGTCGCCCTGCTGGCCCCAGCCCGTGAGCGCGACGAGCACGAGCCCGCGCAGCGCCGCGTTGGCGCGCAGCCGGGCCGCGAGTTCGAAGCCGTCCATGCCCGGCATGCCGATGTCCAGGATCGCGAGCCCCGGTGGCGGGCCGTCGGCCACCAGCGCGAGCGCGGCTTCACCGCTGTAGGCCACGCGCGGCGACGCCCCCATGGCGCGCAACAGGTCGCCCAACGCATCGGCCGCGTCGCGGTTGTCGTCGACGACCAGCACCGTGACCGGCAGCGTGGCGGGCCAGCCCGCGATGGCGGGCGGCGGCGAGGGCCGCACGCTGCTTGCGGCACCGATGAGCGGCAGCCGCACGCAGAACGTCGCGCCCTGGCCGAGCCCGGCGCTCATGGCCTCGACGCTGCCGCCGTGCAGTTCGACCAGGCTCTTGACCAGCGTCAGGCCGA
The DNA here is from genome assembly GCF_943372545.1 of Variovorax sp. YR752. Taxonomy (NCBI): domain Bacteria; kingdom Pseudomonadati; phylum Pseudomonadota; class Betaproteobacteria; order Burkholderiales; family Comamonadaceae; genus Variovorax; species Variovorax sp. YR752. The sequence goes on from NZ_CALRZC010000006.1 coordinate 43,062, forward strand.
TGCCCAGCCCGCCCTGCGCGGCCTTCGAGGTGCTGCTGACCTGCACGAACATCTCGAAGATCGAGCGCAGCATGTCGGGCGCAAGGCCCGCGCCGTTGTCCCGCACCTCGACCACGGCGACACGCTCCTGCGCCCGCAGCACCACGCTGATCGTTCCGCCGGGCGCCGTGTACTTGGCGGCGTTGTTGAGCAGGTTCGAGAACACTTGCGTGAGCCGCACCGCATCGCCGCGCACCACGAGCGGCTCGCGGCCCAGGTCCATGTGCAGCGTGTGCCGGGCGCCTTCGAGCACGGGCCGGCTCAGTTCGAGGGCGTCCTTGATCACCGCATCGAGCGCCACGGGTTCCATGCGCAGTTCGATCTTGCCGCGCGTGATGCGCGAGACTTCCATGAGGTCGTTCACGAGCCGCACCATGTGGTCGATCTGGCGGCCCATGAGCTCGTAGTAGCGCAGCGCCTCGGCGGGCTCATACGCCTTGCGCTTCAGCAACGTCAGCGCGGTGCTCATCGGAGCCAGCGGGTTGCGCAGCTCGTGCGCCAGCGTGGCAAGAAACTCGGTCTTGCGCTGGTCGGCCTCGCGCAGCCCGCTCAGCAGGTCGCGCATCTGGTACTGGCGGTTGCGTGCGCGCAGCGCCGCGCGCACCGTGCTCACCAGCGACGCCACGCGCACCGGCCGCTCGATGACGGTGACGTTGGCCAGCCGGCGCATCGCGTTGGCAATGACCACCGAGTCCGCGCCCTGGCGCGCCAGGATGAGCACCGGCAGGTCGGACCACGGCGGCTGCGAGGCCAGCGCCTCGGTCAGCGCGGCGGCGGCCGGATCGGACAGCGCTTCCTCGGCCAGCAGGACCGCGCCGGCGCCCTCCTGCAGCCCGCGCACGAGCGCGCAGAAGTCGGTGCAGGTGTGCGACGCGACCTGGGCGCGTTCGAGCACGGCCTTGGCCATGACGGCGTCCCTTGAGGTCATGGTGCGCAGCAGGATGCGCTGTTCGATGGCAACGGGCGTCTTGGCACTCACGATGTGCGCTGCACGCCGTCGATCGGCACGGGGACGCCCGTCAGGATGCCCCTGAAGTTGCGCAGCGGCTCGCCCACCCGCAGCCCGGTGGCGGTCATCGAGAAATCGCGGATGGTGCGCTCGTGCGCGCCGCCGCGCTTCTTCAGCACCGAGATGGCCTGGCGCACCTCGCCGTCGAGTTCGAAGTAGCGCAGCAGCACCACCGCATCCGCGAGGTAGCTCGCGTCCACCGGTGTCTGCATCTGCATGCCGATGAGGCCGTGCTGCGCGCCCACCAGCAGCGTGGCCACGCCGGCCTGGCCCAGGTACGACAGCAGCTCGTGCAGCTGCGCGATGAGAAAGCGCTCGTCGGGCATGGCGTTGAGATAGCCGTTGAGGCTGTCGATCACCACCACCGCGGCCTTCGACTCCGTCACCGCCAGCCGGATCAGGTGCACGAACTCGCCCGGCGACAGCTCGGCCGGATCGACCTGCCGCACCAGAACGTGGCCCGAGTCGATGTACTGCGACAGCGGCATGCCCATGCTCTCGCAGCGCGTGCGCAAGGTCTGGATGCCCTCGTCGAAGATGAAGAGCGCCGCGCACTCGCCGCGCTGGGCCGCGGCCAGCGCGAACTGCACCGCCACCGTCGATTTTCCGGTGCCCGGCGCGCCGACGAACAGCGTGCTCGTGCCGCGTTCGATGCCGCCGCCCAGCAAGATGTCGAGCGCTTCCAGGCCGCTGGGAATGCGCGGCTGGTTCAGTGCCGCGGCATGCTCGGACGCCACCAGGCGCGGAAACACGCGCAGCCCGCCGCGCTCGATGCGGTAGTCGTGATAGCCGCCGCGAAAGCGCTGCCCGCGGTACTTGCTTACGAGCAGCCGGCGCCGCGCCGTGCCGTAGTCGGAGTGGTTCTGCTCCAGCCGCACCACCGCATGCGCGATGCTCTGCACCTGCAGGTCGTGCTTCATGGCGGTCATGTCGTCCAGCAGCAGCACGGTGCACTGGCGGCCCGAAAAGAACTGCTTGAGCGCCAGGATCTGGCGCCGGTAGCGCAGCGAACTGCCGGCCAGCAGGCGCAGCTCGGACAGCGAATCGAACACCACGCGCGTGGGCTTGATGACGTCGACATCCGACAGGATGCGCAGCGTCGTCTCGCTGAGTTCGACCTCGGACGGATGGAACATCGTGTACTGCTCGTCGGGCTCGAGCGTGGCTTCCGAGGGGAGCATCTCGCGCACGTCGATGCCGCTGAGGTCCCAGCCGTGGGACTGCGCCACGCCCTGCAGCTCTTCGGCGGTTTCCGACAAGGTGACGTAGAGCACCGGCTCGCCGCGCCGCACGCCTTCAAGAAGAAACTGCAGCGCAATGGTGGTCTTGCCGGCGCCCGGCGTGCCTTCGATGAGGTAGAGCCGGTTGGCGGTGAGGCCGCCGCCGAGCACGTCGTCCAGGCCGGGCACGCCGACCATCATCAGGCCTTCGGCGTGCTGCTGCGCCTGGGCTTGTTCCTGTGCTTTCTTTTCCTCGTCCGACGCCGGGCCGGCCGCGCCATCGAATTTCATTGCGTCCTCCATCGTTGTGGCTCACGAGGAAGGATTTGACGGGGAGACCGGCGCCGCGGCTGTAGGGCATCGCCGTTCCCGCGCAGAAGACAAAACCAACGCGCCGCGCGGGCCGGCGCCGAGCGCAGCACCGGCGTCAGGATTTCTCGGGCGTCTTGTGCTCGGCGTCGCCGGGCTCCTTGAGCTTGTCGTTGCCGACCTTCTTCATCAGGCCTTCGCCTTCGGTGTCCTTGCCGTCGGTGGGCACGGATTCTTCCTGCGTGATCTCCGGCTCGTCGGAGGCGGGCTTGCGGGGTTTCTGCGTCTGCGATGCGGGCTTCGAGGTCATGAGGCGTTCTCCTGGATGAACATCGACCGTGCAGTGCGCGGGGCCGCCACACGCTCAGGCAATGGCGGCACCGCCCGTCAGCCAAGGCCGACGACAACGGCGCCCTTCAGGCAGGCGCAAGCGGCTCGACCGGCGCCTCGCTCGCCTCGATGAAGAGCCGCCGGATCATCGGGAAGCGCGCGCGCACCTGCTGCTCGATGGCGGCGATGGCGTCGGCCGCCTCGCCGGTGGCGGTGCCGTCCTTGAAGTTCACGTCGACGATGGCCAGCACCTCGTTGGCGCCGATGTACATCGAGAGCACGTGGCCCACGTCCTGCACGCTGGGCTGCGCCATCGCCAGGCTGCGGATCGCGCGCGCCGTCTCGGGCCGGATGCCCTCGCCGATCAGCAGACCGCGCGCCTGGCTGATCAGCAGCACCGCCACGCCGGCCAGCAGCAGGCCGATGACCACCGAGGCGGCACCGTCGAGCGCCGGCATGTCGAACCGGTGGCTCGCCCAGATGCCGAGCGCCGCCACGCCCAGGCCGGCCAGCGCGGCCGAGTCTTCAGCGAGCACCGTGTAGGTGGTGGGGTCCTTGCTCTGCACCAGCGCCTGCCAGAACGGCCGGCCCCGCGCCTCGCGCCGGAACTCGCGCAGCGCAATGAAGAAGCTCGTGCCCTCGAACAACGCCGCCAGGCCCAGCACCACGTAGTTCCAGGTCGCATCGCGCATCGGCTCGGGGTGGCGCATGTGCTGGATGCCTTCGTAGAACGACACGCCGCCGCCCAGCCCGAAGATGAGCACCGCGACGATCAGGCTCCAGAAATACAGTTCCTTGCCGTAGCCGAAAGGATGCTCGGCGGTCGCCGGACGCTGGCTCAGGCGGATGCCCACGAGCAGCAGCACGCCGTTGAAGGTGTCGACCGCCGAATGGATGCCCTCCGACAGCATCGCCGAGCTGCCGGTGATGCCGGCCACCACGAACTTGGTGACCGCGATGGCGACATTGGCCGCGATCGCGCCGTAGATCGCGATCTTCGAGCCGGCCATCAGCGGCCGGGCTCAGGGAAGTCCAAGGTAGACCCGCAGATCGTCCTTCACCGTGCCCGCGGACGCGACCGCCAGGCGCAGCCGCTCTTCGGTCACGCCGAACCACTGGGTCCAGTAGTCGACCGCCTGGGGGTCGGTGATGTCGATGCGCTCGTCATCGTCTGGGGGAACGCGGATCTCCAGGGTGTCCAGCATCGCAGGCCTCCGGGCAGATTGAGGGGAGACGGCAGTGTGGCCGCCGGCGAACACGATGGTGCCGGTCGGATGCCACGGTTGATGCAGGACATTTGCTACAGGCGGGCCTCGGCCCCGCCCGCGCCCGCGTCATTCCGCCTCGGAAGGCCCCAGCGTCTTGAGGTCGGCGAACTTGGCGGCCATCGTGGGGTTGCCGCGCGTCAGCTTCTTGATCGTCACGTCCTGTGCCTTGTCGTTCGCCAGGCGCAGGTTGCGGTCGGTGCCGAGCAGGGCTTCTTTCGTCTTCTGCAGGTGGTCGATCGACTTGTCGATCTCTGCAATGGCCTTCTGGAAGTGGCCGGAAGCGAGGTCGTAGTTCCGTGCGAACGCCGTCTTGAAGGTTTCAAGCTCGGACTCGAACTTCGTGATGTCGATGTTCTGCGCCCTCACGAGCGCCAGCTCCGACTTGTACTTGAGCGAGTTCATCGCCGCGTTGCGCAGCAGCGTGATGATGGGCAGAAAGAACTGCGGGCGCACGACGTACATCTTCGGGTAGCGGTGGAACACGTCGACGATGCCGGTGTTGTAGAGCTCGTTGTCGGGCTCCAGCAGCGACACCAGCACGGCGTACTCGCACCCCTTCTCGGTGCGGTCCTTGTCGAGTTCCTTCAGGAAGTCTTCGTTCTTGTTCTTCGTCGCGGTGCGGTCGCTCTCGTTCTTCATCTCGAACATGATCGAGACGATCTCGGTGCCCGCTTCGTCTGTGTCGCGAAAGATGTAGTCGCCCTTGCTGCCGGTGCGCGCGTCGTTGTCTTTCTCGAAATAGGCACGGGGAAACGCCATCGACCGGATGCGGTTGAACTCGGTCTCGCAGTGCTGCTCCAGCGTCTCGCCCACCATCTTGGTCGACAGGCGCGCCTTCATGTCGCGCAGGCGCTCGATCGCGTCGTCGCGGTCCTTGATCTGCGTCTCGTATTTGTCCTTGAGCGACTTTTCGGCGAGCTGCTTTTCGAGCTGCGTGCGTTCGAGACCACTCTTCAGCTGGTCGCGCTCCTTTTCGACCGTGCTGACAGCCTCGGTGATCGCGAGCTTCTGCGCCACTTCGATGGCGTCGAGCTTGGCTTTCAGGTTCTGGATCTCCACGTCTTTTGCCGCGGCGCCCTTCTGCAGTTCGCCCAGGTGCCGTGCCTCGGCGAGCGCGGTCGCGGCCAGCTTGTCCTGCCGGGCCTTCTCGAGTTCGTTGGCGAGCGCGTCGCGCTCTTTTTCGACCGTGCCCAGGGCCTCGCTCACCGCGAGCTTGCGCGCGACCTCGCCGGCCTCGATCCTCGCCTTGAGTTCCTGGATCTCGCCGTCCTTGGCTGCGGCCGCCTTCTGCAATTCGCCGGCGGCCCTGGCTTGCGCGAGTTCGATGGCGTTGCGCTTGTCCTGCTCGGCCAGCTCCAGCCGCTCGTGCAACTGCTTCTCGAAGTCGCCGTCGCGCACCTGTTTCAGGATGTCCGCGTACCCGGCCTCGTCGATCTTGAATGCTTTCCCGCAGTGCGGGCAGATGATTTCATGCATGGCTACTTACCTTCGGCCTCAACTCTCATGTGCAACTTCCAATGTGTGTCTGCGTGGGGGGATGTTAGAGCGTGCGACCCGGCCCCGACGGGGCATTCCCCCTGCGCGGGCGGTTCAAGGCGCATCATGGGCCGATGAACATCCACCTCGGCTTTGAGATCGCGTACCAGTTTCCCCGGCCGACGCCGATGATCCTGACCCTCAGCATCCACTATTCGCGCGCCTCGGACCTCGTGCGGCCCGACCATCTGCTCACGAATCCGGCCGTTCCCACCAGCGCCTACCGCGACATGTTCGGGAACTGGTGCACCCGCCTGGTCGCCCCCGCGGGCCGCTTCGTGTTGAGCACGGACACCGTGGTCCGCGACAGCGGCGCACCCGACATCGTCGCGCCCTCGGCGCCGCAGGTGCCGGTGGAGTACCTGCCCGAATCGACGCTGGTCTACCTGCTGGGCAGCCGCTATTGCGAAACCGACCTGCTGTCCGACTTTGCGTGGCAGCGCTTCGGCAACGGCCCGACCGGCTGGGGCCGCGTGCAGGCGGTGTGCGATTTCGTGCATCACCACATCGAGTTCGGCTATCAGCACGCCCGGCGCACGCGTTCGGCGTTTGAAGCCTTCAACGAAGGGCAAGGCGTGTGCCGCGACTACGCACACCTGGCGCTCACCCTGTGCCGCTGCCTGAACATTCCGGCGCGCTACTGCACCGGCTACCTCGGCGATGTCGGCACCCTGCCGCCCTACGGCACGATGGATTTCGCAGGCTGGTTCGAGGCCTTCCTGGGTGACCGCTGGTACACCTTCGATGCGCGCAACAACGTGCCCCGCATCGGCCGCGTGCTGATTGCACAAGGGCGCGACGCCAGCGACGTCGCGTTGTCCAGCACCTTCGGGCCCAACGAGCTGGACGGGTTCAGGGTGTGGTGCGACGAGGTTCAGTGAGCTGATCAGTCCACCGTGTCGAAGAACGACAGCTTGCGCGCACGCGGCAACGCCTTCACCTTGAGTTCCGCCCGCAGCGCCGCGCCCCTGTCCGCATAGCAGCGGGCGGCCAGCACGCGCAGCGGCGGACGCGCGCGCGTGAACTTGGCGCCGAGACCGAAAAGGTGCTGGAAGAAGCGCTGCTCCACATCGATGGCGATGCCGGCGTAGTACACGCCGCCCTCGCATTCGAGGAGGTAGAGCCAGTAGGGAGTGGGCGGCGGGGCAGGCAAGGTTCGGGGCACGCGGAATTGTGCCGCGACATTCCCACATGCCGCGCCTCTCCACGTTGAAGTGCGCGCGCATGACGCAGGTCAAGAAGTTTTCCGTTTCGAAACGCTTCCCCCGGGGAACCCGGCCGCGTCGTGCTTAGACTCCCCCCTGCGCGCATTCGTGTCGCTGAATTCTTTTTTTCACCCTTCCATTGAAAGAGTCCCCGCCTTGAACAAGACCGACCTCGTTGCAGCCATTGCCGCAGACACCGACCTCAGCAAGATCGATGCAGCCCGCGCACTGGATTCCGTCATCGACAACCTCTCCCGCGCACTGGCACGCGGCGACACCGTGCAGCTGATCGGCTTCGGCACCTTCACGGTGTCGGACCGCCCCGAGCGCTCCGGCCGCAACCCGTCGACGGGCGAGCCCATGACCATCAAGGCCAGCAAGGCGCCGAAGTTCTCCGCAGGCAAGGCCCTGAAGGACGCAGTCAACGTCGCCAGCTGAGCGCGAGGGTCGGTTTGGGCGTGCTGTGCACGTCGAGCCGACCTTGGCCAGAAGAGCCCGCGTCGTGACGTCGTCAAGGCCATGACGCTGTCTCCCATGGGCTGAAGAATCGCGTTGGCGATCGGCCGGGGCCCGCCTGCGGATGGAAGACCGGCGGCGCAATCAACTTGCATCCGCACGGTCAATCCCGTACGCTGGCCCGGCGTCCACGCGCACCGTCCGAGCCCCTGCGGGCCGCCGGGCCGGCCTTGCGGGCGCGCAAAGGAGACCCGCCATGCCAAGCCGATCGAACGGCCTCGCGGCCGAAGTGCAAGCCGTGCGAACCCTGGCGCTCGTGGGCGCCGCGGCTTCCGGCAAAACCTCCCTCGCCGAGGCCTTGTTGTTCAAGGCAGGTGCCATCGGGGCGTGCGGCAGCATCGAGCGCGGCAGCACCGTGAGCGACCACGACCCGCTCGAACGCCGCATGCTGCATTCGCTCAATGCCTCGGTGCTGCACCTCACGCATGCCGCCACGCGCATCCACCTCATCGACACGCCCGGCGGGCCCGATTTTCTCGGCCAGAGCCTGCCGGCGCTCGAAGCGGTCGAAACGGTGGCGGTGGTCATCAATGCCGCCAACGGCATCGAGCCGATGGCCGTGCGCATGATGGAGTACGCCGCCTCGCGCCACCTCGCCCGCATGATCGTCGTCACCAAGATCGATTCGCAGGGCGTCTCGCTGGCGGGCCTGCTGGCCGACATCCAGGCCACCTTCGGCCGCGAATGCCTGCCGCTGAACGTGCCCGACGGCGTCAACAGGCAGGTGATCGATTGCTTCTTCAACCGCTTCGGCCGCTCCGACTTCGGCTCCGTCGAGGCGGCGCACCGCGCGCTGGTCGAGCAGGTGGTCGAGGTCGATGCGGCTTTTGTCGAGCGCTACCTCGACGAAGGCGATGTGGACCCGGCCGAGTTGCACGCGCCGCTCGAGCAGGCACTGCGCGAAGGCCACCTGATTCCCGTGTGTTTTGTCTCGTCGCGCAGCGGCGCCGGCGTGGCCGAGCTGCTGGACGTGATCGTCAAGCTCCTGCCCGACCCGACCGAGGGAAATCCGCCGGAGTTCATCGTCGGCGAGGGCGCGCAGGCTCAACCCATGAAGGCCCTGCCCGACCCGTCGCTGCATGTGCTGGCGCATGTGTTCAAGGTCACCATCGATCCGTATGTCGGCAAGATGGGCATCTTTCGCGTGCACCAGGGCACGCTCACGCGCGACAGCCAGCTCTACATCGGCGACGGCCGCAAGCCCTTCAAGGTGGGGCACCTGTTCATGCTCCAGGGCAAGGACCATGTTGAGGTGTCGCGCGCGCTGCCCGGCGACATCGTGGCGGTGGCCAAGGTCGACGAGATCCATTTCGATGCCGTGCTGCACGATGCCGCCGAAGACAGCCACGTGCATCTGGCGCCGCTGCCGTTCCCGGTGCCGGTGTACGGCCTGGCCATAGAGCCCAAGCGCCACGGCGACGAGCAGCGCGCCTGGGAAATTCTCGGCAAGCTCGCGGCCGAAGACCCGTGCCTGCGCATCGAGCACGTGGCCGCGACCAACGAGACGGTGCTTTACGGGCTCGGCGAGCTGCACCTGCGCATCGCGCTCGAACGCCTGCGCGAGGTGTACCACTTCGAGGTGCTGACGCGGCCGCCGCGCATCGCCTACCGCGAGACCGTGACCGCGCCGGCCGAGGGCCACCACCGCCACAAGAAGCAGTCCGGCGGTGCCGGCCAGTTCGCCGAAGTCTTCCTGCGCATCGAGCCGCTCGCGCGCGGCGCGGGTTTCGAGTTCGCCGACGAAGTCAGGGGCGGCGCGATCCCGGGCCAGTTCATCCCCGCCGTCGAGAAAGGCGTGCGCGAAGTGCTGACCTACGGCGCGATCGCCGGCTACCCCGTGGTCGACGTGCGCGTGGTCGTGTACGACGGCAAGCACCACAGCGTGGACAGCAAGGACATCGCTTTCGCGACTGCCGGCCGCAAGGCTTTCATGGCCGCGATCCGCGAAGCCCACCCGGCCGTGCTCGAACCGATCGTGCAGATCGAGATCGCCGTGCCCGAGCATTCCGTGGGAGACGTCACGAGCGACTTATCCTCAAGACGCGGCCTCGTCACCGGCACCACGGGCCAGGGCGGCGGCACGGTGGCCATCGGTGGGCAGGTGCCCGAGGTCGAGCTGGCCAACTACCAGTCGCGGCTGCATGCGATGACCGCCGGCCAGGGCCGCTACACCATCGCGTTGTCGCACTACGAGGCCGTGCCGCCGGCGGTTCAGAAGACGCTGATGGGCGAGTACCGGGGGCACGAAGAGGACTGAAATCAGCGCGGCGGGAGCCGCGTCATTTCCGCTTCGCCACGGTCAAGTCAGGCGCCTCGTCACGCGCTGCCGCGTGCGACCAGCTCAAAGCCCAGGTCGAGCGTGCGCGTGTCGGGCGTCTCGTTGCGCAGGCGCCGCACCAGAATGCGCGCCGCTTCCTCGCCCATGCGCACGGTGGGCACGGCGATGGTCGTGAGGCCGGGGTTCAGTTCGCTGGCGACCTCGTAATCGCCGAAGCCCATGACGGCCAGCGCCTGCGGCACCGCGATGCCCTGGCGCTGGCACGCCAGCAGCGCGCCTGCGGCCAGCAGGTCGCTGGAGAACAGCAGCAGGTCGCTGTCGGGATGGCGGGCGCGTGCGATGTCCAGCAACGCCCGGCCGCTGGCCATGGTGTAGGGCAGTTCGTCGGCCACCACGGTGCGCGGCGCAAAGCCCGGGTAGTGCTGCGCCACGCCGGCAAGGTAGCCGTCCATCCGTTCGCGCGCGCGGTCGTCGCCGGCGCGCAGCGAGCCCACGAAGGTCGGGCGCGCATAGCCGCGCCGCCGCGCATAGGCGACGGCTTCGGCCAGCGCCGCCTGGTTCGAAAAGCCCACGAGCTGGTCGATGGGCGCATCGGTCCAGGCCCAGCTTTCCACCACCGGGATCGCGGCGCGCACGAGCATGTCGCGCACGGCGTCGGTGTGGTGCGTGCCGACGAGAAAGAAGGCGTCGGGACGGCGCCCGAGCAGGTTGCGCACCACGGCCTCTTCGCGCTCGTGGCTGTAGTCGGTGTGGCCGATGATGACCTGGTAGCCCGCCTGCAGCAGCACGTTCGACAGGCCCTGCAGCGTCTCCGCGAAGATGGAGGCAGCAATCTGGGGGATCACCGCCGCCACCGTCATGCTGCGGTTCGACGCCAGGTGGCTGGCCGCGTGGTTCTGCACGTACTGCGTGCTGCGGATCGCCTCGCGCACGCGCTCCACCGTCTGCGGTGAACAGCTGTCGGGTTCGCGCAGCACGCGCGACACCGTCTGCGCCGACACGCCGGCCACGCGCGCCACGTCGGCCATGGTGACCGAATTGGTGCCGAAGCGGCGGCGGATCTGGCGTTTGTCGGTGTCGTTCATGGGCAGGCCCCGCATTCTGCCGTCAACCGGCGCATGGTCCGGGGCGGCCGCGTCATGCGTCGGTACGCGTGCCCGTGGCGGCCAGCAGGCCGCGCCCGGCCAGGTTGTGCATCAGCGCGCCGATGCCGAAGGTCCACGGCGGAATCGCATCGCTGCGCCCGACCCGGTTGACCAGCGTGCCCAGCCGCTCGGCATGAATCGCAACGCGGTCGCCCACGTGGTGGGTGAAGCCCGCGCCCGGCGCGTCGCGGTCCTGGATGGGCGCGAACATCGTGCCGCAGAACAGCAGGATGCCGTCGGGGTACTGGTGGTGAGCGCCCATGGCATGGCGCACCAGCTCCAGCGGGTCGCGGCTGATGCGCGCCATGGAACTCGCACCCTCGAGCACGAAGCCGTCGTCCTCGCCCTCCACGCGCAGCGACACCACGGTGGCGCGCACGTCGTCGATGCCGAAGTGCGCATCGAACAGGCGGATGAACGGGCCGATGGCGCAGGCGCCGTTGTTGGCCTTGGCCTTGCCGAGCAGCAGCGCGCTGCGGCCTTCGAAGTCGCGCAGGTTGACGTCGTTGCCCAGGGTGGCGCCCACCACGGCGCCGCGCGCATCGACCACCAGCACCACCTCGGGCTCGGGGTTGTTCCAGGTCGAGCCCGGATGCAGGCCGACCTGCACGCCGGTGCCGACCGAGGCCAGCGGCGCCGCCTTGGTGAAGATCTCCGCGTCCGGGCCGATGCCGACCTCGAGGTACTGCGACCACAGGCCCTGCGCAAGCAGCACCGCCTTGAGCCGGTCGGCTTCGGGCGAGCCGGGGCGGATGCCCGAGAGGTCGTCGCCCACCACGGCCACCACCTGGCGGCGCACCGCCTCGGCACGGCCCGCGTCGCCGCGCGCCTGCTCCTCGATCACGCGCTCGACCATGCTGGCCGCAAAGGTCACGCCGGCCGCCTTCACAACCTGCAAGTCGTTCGGGGCGAGCAGATGGCGGTGGGCGATGTCCGGCCCGTACTCGGCGGTCTCGGCCAGCCAGTCGGACAGCGAGCCGAGGGTGCGACCCGTTGCCGCTTGAACGGCCTGCACTGCATCGGCACGATCGAGCAGCGCCGACATCGTGGGCGCCAGCGCGCCGATGTCGAACAGCTGCCCGTCGCGCACCGTCACCAGCGTGGGCCCGCCACCAGGGCCGGGCACCCACACGCGGCCGACCAGCAGTGCACGGTCGGCGTCGTACGGCAGCGTCGCCGCCACGCTCAGGGCGTCTTGCCAAGCCGGCATCTCAGCGCCCCTTGAACTGTGCGGGGCGGCGTGCCTTGAAGGCCGCGCGGCCTTCGTGCGCGTCGTCGGTGGCGAAGCACACGGTCTGCAGGTCGCGTTCGTACTGGATCGCCATTTCGAGCGGCATCGCATAGGCAGCGCGCACGTTGGCCTTGGCCGTCTCGACCGCGATCGGCGGCCGGCTGGCGAGCGTGGCGGCAATCGCCTGCGCGCGCGCCAGCAGCTCGGCAGCCGGCACCAGCTCGCTCACCAGGCCCCATTGCAGCGCCTGCTGCGCGCTGATCGGGTCGCCGCCCATCAGCATGAGCGAGGCGTTCGACGGCCCGATGCTGTGCGCCAGCATGTACGACATGCCGCCGCCGCCGATCCAGCCCAGCTTGACTTCGGGTGCGCCGAGCTTCGCGTGGTCGGCCGCGATGCGGATGTCACAGGACATGGCCGTCTCCAGCCCGCCGCCCAGCGCATAGCCGTTGATGGCGCACACCACGGGCTTGCGCAGCGCGCGGATCGCGTCGCAGTAATCGGGGCGGTTGCGGAAGGTCCAGGGCGAGTCGTAGCCGTCGAGTTCGGCGATGTCGCTGCCGGCGCAGAAGGCTTTTTCGCCCGCGCCGATGATGACCACGGCGCGCACGTCGGCGCGGGTGTTGCAGTCGTTCACGTGCGCCACCAGCGCATCGGCCATCTCGGGCGTGACGGCGTTGAGCTTCTCGGGGCGGTTGAGGGTCAGCGTGGCGATGTGCTCGCGCACCTCGAACAGGATGTGGTTCATGGCGGATGTTTTCGAAAGAAGGAGATGAGGTTCAGACTTCGCTGCCCGCGGGACGGCGGCTCGCATACAGCGACTGCAGCGCGGCCAGTGCCGGCGCGGCACCCAGGCGGTCGGCCAAGGCGTTGCGCACCAGCGCCGAGGCCTCGGTCTGGAACGGGATGTAGCCCGGGTGGCGCGGGCGCACGATGGCCTGCTCGAGCGTGGCCTGCGTCTGCGCATAGAAGCCGTTCCAGGCCGCGTTGACGCGCGCGTCGCCCCAGGCTTCGCGCGCGCTCGGCTGACCGTCGGCGAAGGGAATGAAGTCGCGCTGCATCGCCGGGCTCATGAGCGCGGCGAGATGGGCGCGCAACGTGTCGTCCACCGTGGCGCGGCGGCTCACGGCCAGGCCGGTGCCGCCGAGCGTGGAGCCCAGCCGGCCACCGGGGCCCGCCGCCACATCGCCGAAGCGCAGCGGCTGCCGGCCTTCGCCCGCCACCGCGTAGTTGACGTAGCCGTACACCAGCGGGCAATACACCGCCTCGGCGTTGCGCGCCAGCGCGTCGAGGATGCCGATCGGGTTCAGTGCCGACCAACCGCGAAACGCCAGCGCGTGCAGTTCGCTCAGCAGTTCCCACGCGGCCACGGCGCCCTCGCCCGCAAACAGCAGCCCGGGTTCGCTGGCCGCCGGTACGTCGCCGTGCGCGGCCGCCATGCTGAACAGGCTGAGCGCGGCGTGCGGCCCCGCCAGCGACAGGCACACCGGCTGGCGCCGCGCGAGGGCGAGCACCTCGCTCCACTGCTGCGGCAGCGGGCCGTCGAGCCGGTCTTCGCGCGCCGCGGCCACCTGCGTGGCGGCGTCCAGCGGCAATGCCCACTGCGTGCCGCCGTAGCGGTAGCTGTCGAACGAACGGCCGATGCTCTGCGCGCGCCAGGCCGCGAGCGTGGCGGCGTCGAACAGCGACTCGAGCGGCTGCAGGCAGTGGCCGGCCACCGCGTCGCCGATGTGCGGATGGTCGAGCACGATCAGGTCGTAGCGCTCGGCCAGGTCTTCGATCGGGTGCGATTCGAAACCTTCGAGCGGCTGGCGCTCCCAGCGGAGGTCGAGCCCGTCGGCGCGCGCGCGTTGCGCGGCGCGCTCCAGCGCGACGTAGCCGCGCGGGTGGTCCCAGGTCAGGCCGCGGTAGGCACGGGGGGCGCTCACAGCGTGTCTTCCCCGATCACCTTGGCGCTCATCAGCGCGTCGATGCGCTCGGCGCCCCAGCCCAGCTCGCCCAGAATCTCGCGCGTGTGCTGGCCCGCGAGCGGTGCACCGCGGCGCACGCTGGAGGGCGTGCGCGTGAACTGGATCGGAAAGCCCGGCGTCTTCACCTTGCCCTCGGTCGGATGCTCGTACTCGACGAAGGTGCCGTTGTGCACCACCTGCGGGTCGTTCATCACGTCGGCATAGCCGTACACCGGGCCGGCCCAGATGTCGGTCGCGCGGAAGGCTTCGAGCCAGTCGGCCGTGGGGCGGTGGCGCAGGCGATCGCGCGTGATGGCGAAGATCTCGTCGCGCCGCGCGAAGGTGTCGCGCTCGTCGTCGAAGCCGGCCAGCTCGGGCGCCTCGATCACCTGTGCCAGCGCCGCCATCTTCGGGAACGCCAGCGCCAGGAAGCCATCTTGCGTAGCGAACACGCCGTACGGCGCGCGGATGTATACGTGCGCATGCGGCTCGGCCGTGCGCTCCTGCGGCTTGCCGGCCACGCTGAAGACCGACAGCTCCTGCATCTGCAGCGCGACGATGGCGTCGAGCATGTTCACCTTCACCAGCTGGCCCTCGCCCGTGCGCTCGCGGTGCAGCAGTGCGGCAATCACGGCCTCGAAGGCGGTCGAGGCCGTGATGGCGTCCACCAGGTACTGGCCCGCGGGTGTCGGCGGTTCGCCGGCGCGGCCGGTCGACAGCATCGCGCCGCTCATGGCCTGCAGCAGCAGGTCCTGGCCGGGCCAGAGCTTGTAGGGGCCGTCTTCGCCGTAGCCCGACATCGACACGTAGACCAGCTTCGGGTTGATCTTCGAGAGCGTCTCGTAGTCCACGCCCAGGCGCTGCGCCACGCCGGGGCGGTAGTTCTGCAGGAACACGTCGGACGTGCGCACCAGCTCGTAGAGCGCGTCGCGGCCCTCCTCGTTCTTCAGGTCGACGGCCAGGCTGCGCTTGTTGCGGTTCAGCGAGAGGAACGACACGTTGATGCGGTTGCCGCGCGCGCCGCCGGCCGACACGTGGCGCTGCCATTCGCCGGTGACGGGCTCGACCTTGATGACGTCGGCGCCGAGGTCGCCCAAGCGCTGCGCGGCGAACGGGCCGGCCATGGCGATGGAACAGTCGAGAACGCGATAGCCCTCGAGGATGCTGGATGGTTTGGTCATGGAGTGGTTGACGGGTTGGGGAAATCGATTCACTGCACCTGGCGCGGCGCCTGCGCCAGGTTGCGGCCGGTGGCGGCGTCGAACAGCACGGCCTGCGCAAGGTCGAGGCCGACCGTCACCGCATCGCCGGCGCGCAGGTCGGTGTAGCCGGGCACGGTCACCATCACATCGGCGCCGGCGTTGCCTTCTTCGTCGTGCAGCGTCTGCGCGTGGCTCAGGCTCACCGCCACCAGCGACTCGGCGCCCACGTGCTCGACCAGCGACACCGTGCCGGCCAGGCCCGGTCCGCCGCGCGACACCGACATCGCGTTCGGCCGCACGCCGAGCACAGCGTCGCCGCCCTGCGTGCTGGCCAGGCCCTGCAGCTGCGCCGGCATGGCCATGCGCACGTCGCCGACCGCGAGCGCCTGCGCATCGGCCTGCACGCGCAGCAGGTTCATGGGCGGCGTGCCGATGAAGCGCGCCACGTACAGGTTGGCCGGCTGCTCGTAGATATCGCGCGGGCTGCCGAACTGCTGCACCACGCCGTCCTTGAGCAGCGCGATGCGTGTGCCCATGGTCATGGCCTCGACCTGGTCGTGCGTCACGTAGACGAAGGTGCCGCCCACGCGCTGGTGCAGCTTGGAGATTTCGGAGCGCATGGTGGTGCGCAGCTTGGCGTCGAGGTTGGACAGCGGCTCGTCCATGAGGAACACCTGCGGCTCGCGCACCATCGCGCGGCCCAGCGCCACGCGCTGGCGCTGGCCGCCGGAGAGCGTGCGCGGGAACTTGTCGAGCCACTCGGTCAGCGCCAGCGTGCGCGCGGTGCGCTCCACCAGCTGCGAGACCTCGGGCGAGCGCTCGATGCGCCGCTTGGCCATGCCGCCGAGCAGCGGAATGTGGAACCACCAGCGGTGCTTGCGCATGATGAGCGGGAACGCGATGTTGCGCCGCACCGTCATGTGCGGATACAGCGCATACGACTGGAACACGAACGCAATGTCGCGCTCGGTGGGCGGCAGCGCGTCCACGCGGCGTTCGTTGATGTGGATCTCGCCGCCGCTGACGCTCTCGAGCCCCGCGAGCATGCGCAGCAGCGTCGACTTGCCGCAGCCCGAGGGGCCGAGCAGCACGAGAAACTCGCCGTCGGGCACGTCGAGCGAAACGCCCTTCACCACATGCTTGTCGGCGAAATCCTTGGTGATGTCCTGGAGCTTGATGGAGGCCATGGGGCTTCTCCTTTTCTGTGTGTGTCTGTGTGCTGTGAAGAGAGGTCGCGGCTCAGCCCTTGACGCTGCCGGCCGTCATGCCGGAAACGACGTGGCGTTGCACGACGAGGTAGAAGATGACCGCGGGCAGCGTGTACATCACGCCCACGGCCATGACTGCGTCGAGCGGCGTGCTGAGCTCGCCGATGAAGCCGGCCAGGCCGACCGACGCGGTGTGCAGCCGCTCCTCGGTGATCAAGGTCTGCGCGAACACGTACTCGTTCCAGCCGTGGAAGAACGAGATCACCGCGGCCGCGGCCAGCGTGGGCGCAATCAGCGGCACCACCACCTGCAGCACGATGCCGATGCGCGAGCAGCCGTCGATGCGCGCGGCTTCCTCGACCTCGATGGGCACGCCGTCGATGGCGCCCTTCAGGATCCAGGTGATCACCGGCACGGTGAACGCCGTGTTCGCCAGGATCAGGCCCGAGAGTGTGTTCAGCAGCGACATCTGCGAGAAGATCGCGTACAGCGGCACCACCAGCATCGCCTCGGGCAGCATCTGCGTGGCGAACAGACCGAAGCCGATGGCGCCCTTGCCGCCGAAGCGAAAGCGCGACAGCGCATAGGCCGGGAACACCGCCAGCGCAATGCTCAGCACCGTGGTGCCGATGGCCACCCAGGCGCTGTTGAGCAGCCAGGTCGCCACCGGCTTGATCGCGAACACCTCGCCGTACACCGGCAGCCGCGAGAGCGACGGCAGCAGCTGCGGCCGGTCGCCGAACAGCGCCTCCGACGGCGTGAGCGAGGTCACGAGCATCCAGTAGATGGGAAACGCAGCGGCCCCGAGCAGGGCCAGCACCGCCAGCATGCGCAGCGCATGGCGCCCGGACATCGGCGCGTGTGCGGAGATGGACGTGGCGGCGCTCATCCGCGTGCCCCCTGCTTCTCGGCGCGTGCGGTGTAGCGGAAGTACACCAGCGTCACGGCCAGCGCGACCACCACGCCCACCATGCCCACCGCCGCGGCCTGGCCGAGGTGGTGGTTGACGAAGGCGCGGCGGTACAGGTCGATCACCAGCGTGTTCGTCGCGCCCACCGGCCCGCCCTGCGTGAGCAGCCAGATGAGGTCGAAGCGCCGCAGCGACCAGATGGTGGAGAACAGCGCCAGCAGCGCCACCGACGGGCGGATGGTGGGCCACACCACCGCCTTGAACACGCTCAGGCGATCGGCGCCGTCCATCACCGCGGCTTCGCGCAGTTCAGAAGGCACGCCCTGCAGCGCGGCCAGCAGCACCACCGAAGCGAACGGGAAAATCTGCCAGATGGTGGTGAGCAGCACCGCGGGCATCGCGTGCTGCATGCTGTCGAGCCAGTTCTCGTTGCCCGACTCGATGCCGAAGAAGCGCAGCGTGTGGCCGAACACGCCGTACTGGGCGTTGTAGATCCAGATGAAGATCAGCGCCACCGCCACCGGCGGTGCGGCCCACGGAATGGTGACCGCCGCGCGTGCGATGCCGCGACCGCGAAACGGCCCGTCGAGCAGCAGCGCCGAGGCCAGCCCCAGGCCGATGGCCGAGGCCACGCAGGCCACCGTGTAGAGCAGCGTGGTCCAGATCACGCGGTGGAAGTCGGGGTCGCTCCAGAGGTCGGCGTAGTTCTGCAGGCCGACCCACTCGCCCTGCGCCGGCGAAAGCAGCGAGGTCGAGGTGAAGCTCAGCATCAGCTCGCGCAGCAGCGGGTAGCCCTGGAACACGAGCAGGTAGAGCGTGGCCGGCAGCACCAGCGCGTAGGGCAGCAGCGGGTGGCCCTCGAGGCGATGCGGGCGGCCCGGGCGACCCGATCGGTCTGCCTGCGCCTTGCGGGCCCCGGGCTTGTCGGTGGAAGAAAGCACGGCCGCCATGTCAGCGCTTCAGCACGCGGGTCAGCACGGTCTGCTGCGCATCGTTCATCGCCTTGGCGGGATCGACGCCGCCCTGCAGCACGCGAATGACCTGCTCGATCACCACCTGCTGGATCTCGGGCGCCTTCACTTCCAGGCCCTGCGGCAGCGCAGGCACGCTGTTGGCGGTCTGCTGGTCGTACACCGTGATCCAGGGCCACTTGGCGACCTCTTCGTCGGAGCGCGGCACGTTGATCGCCACGCTGGAGGCGCCGTGGATCAGCTGCAGCTCGCGCTGCGCCTCGGGCGTCAGCATCCACTTGAGGAAGGTGCCCGCGGCCGCCTTGTTCTTGCTGTTGGCGTTGATGCTGATCGGCGCGAGGATCATGCCCTGCGCGCGCGTGGGAAACGGCGACGGCCCGGCCCCCACCTCGAAGCCCTTGGCCTGCGTGGCCAGGTTGGCCGCCACGCCGCCGTTGTCGATCTGCATCGCGATCTTGCCCTCGGCGAACATGCGCCGGTAGGTGGCCGCGTCGGCGCCCTTGGGCGTGGCGGCGGCGTCGTACATCTTCTTGTACGCGGTCACGCCTTCGATCACCTTGGCGCTGTTGATCGTCGGGTTGCCCTGCTCGTCGGACCAGCGTCCGCCGAAGCCGTAGACGTAGTTGCACAGGTCATACCAGAAGCCGCCGCGCTCGGCCATGGTGGCGCGGTAGGCGTAGCCGTAGTTGCCGGCGGCGGTGGCTGCCTTGGCCGCGGCCAGGAACTCGTCGAAGTTCGCCGGCGCCTTGCCCTTGAGCAGGGCCTTGTTGAAGACCATGGCGTAGTTGCTCACCTCGAACACCACGCCGTAGCGCGCGCCGCCGACCTTCATGTACTTGTCGGGACCGGTGAGCGGAAACGCGCCGTCGGCGATCACGTCGTCGATGGCCGCCAGGCGCTTGGCGTTCACCGCGGCATAGAACTCGGGCAGGTCGAAGCGCACGAGGTCGGGGCCGGCGTTGCCGCCCATCTGCGTGAAGATTGTGCTCGCGAACGACGAGAACGGAATCGTCACCGGCTGGATCTCGACCTTGTCCTGGCTCTGGTTGAACTTGCCGATCCAGGCGCGCATCTTGTCGCCGCGCGCGGGCTCGGCAAAGCTGGCCGCGGCGAAGGTGACGACCTGCTTGTCGGCCGCGTGTGCGGTGCCGACGCCGGACAAGGCGAGCGCGGCCAGGCCGGCGAGCCCGGACAAACGCGCGAGGGCCGAACGGCGACCTGGGTGGCCTTGGCCTTGGCGGCTTTGAAATTGGCGAGGGTTCATGTCTTTCTGTCTCCTGGTCGGCAGGGCCTGCCGGTCACGTCTGTGCGTTGGTGGAAAGTTGAATTAGCGCTAACTGTTAGCGCTAACATTTAGAACTGTAGTCTCACATCGGCGCAGGCGCCTGCGGGATTTCCCCTAAATCAAGGGGTAAGGAAGAAGGCTTTGCCGGTGGTCACGGCGGTCACTGCATGACCCAGCCGCCGTCGACGTTCAGCGTCTGCCCGGTGACGAACCCGCTGCCGTCGGCGGCAAAGAACAGCATGGCGTTGGCGATGTCCTGCGGCGAGCCACGGCGCTTGACCGACTGGTGCTCGAGCACGAAGCGCTCGTAGCCCTGCGGGTCGGGATGGATCTTCTCGGCGTCGGTCGGAAACGCGCCCGGCGACACCGCGTTCACCGTGATGCCGTGGGGCCCGAGTTCGCGCGCCATGGCGCGCGTCATGCCCAGCAGCGCGCCCTTCGACGTCACATACGGCAGCAGCAGCGGCCAGCCGCCGTACATCGTGATGCTCACGACATTGATGATGCGTCCGTGCTGCTGGCGCTTCATGTGCGGCAGCGCGGCCTGCACGCAGACCAGCGCCGCATCGACGTTCACGCACTGCACCTGGCGGTGCTCCTCGATGCCGTAGTCCTCGATGGCGCGCGACGGGTAGATGGCCGCGTTGTTGATGAGCACGTCGATGCCGCCGGTCTCCTCGAACAGCGCGGTCAGCTGCAGGCCCAGGCCGCGCGCGTCGGACAAGTCTGCGCGCACGAAGCGCACGCGCTCGCGCACCGCCGCCGCCTCGTCGCCGCCGGCCGCGAGCAGCCGCTCGCCCTTGGCCGTGTCGAGGTCCAGCGCATGCACCTGCGCGCCGGCGCGTGCGAAGGCCCAGGTGATCGCGCTGCCGAGTCCGCCGGCCGCGCCGGTGATGAGCACCTTGCGCCCTGTCATGTCCATGGTCGTCATGTCGTCTGTCTGTCTGCTTATTGGGTTGGAAGGTGCCGCTCAGGGCAGGTTCTCGCGCACCGCGATGCCGGCGCGCACCGGGTCGACACCGGCCAGCGCATCGCGCCCGGCGCGCAGGTTCGCGAAGATGCGCACGCAGTTCATCACCTCGGTCTGCGGGTTCTGGTTGATGACAGCGTCGAGCGTGCCGTCGATCAGCATGGCGCGCGTATCGGGCGTGATCTCGTGGCCCACGAACACCACCTTGTGTTCGAGCTGCGCCTCTTTCAGCGCGCGGCCGATGCCGTCGGAGGCGCCGCCGATGTTGTAGAGCGCCACGAGGTCGGTGTGCTGGCGCAGCAGCGTGCGCGTCTGCAGGTAGTTCTGCTGCGCATCGTCCTGGCCTTCGCGCAGGCCCACCACCTGCAGGCGGGGAAACTGTTCGGCCAGCACCTGCAAAAAGCCGACTTCGCGCTCTTCGTGGCCGCGGTAGCTCAGGCTGCCGGCGATCAGGCCGACCTTGCCGCTTTCGCGCCCCAGCATCCGCCCGAGCAGGTAGCCCGCGGTGCGCCCCGCGGCGCGGTTGTCGATGCCCACGTAGGCGGCGCGGCGCGAGCCCGGCAGGTCGGACAGCAGCGTGAGCACGTGCACGCCCTCGGCCACCAGCGTGTCCACCGCCTCGCGCACGCGCGGGTGCTCCAGCGCCACGAAGGCGATGCCGTCGCACTGGCGGCCCTGGCGCAGCAGCCGGGCCGCGAGCACCTCGGCGTCGAAGCCTTCGATCGCCACGCGGCGGCAGCGCACGTTGAAGGGTTCGAGCTGCTTCTCGACGATCTCCACGTGGTCGCCGAGCATGCGGATGAACTGGTTGGTGCCCGCCGGCAGCACGAAGCTCAGCGCCATCGGCCGCGGGCGGATCACCCGGTGCAGGTTTTCTTCGGGCAGGTACTGCAGCCGCGCGGCCGCCTTGACGACGCGCTGCACCGTCGCCGGGCGCACGCCCTTGCGCGCATGCAGCACGCGGTCGACGGTGGCCTTGGACACGCCCGCTTCGCGGGCCACGTCTTCCAGCCGCGCGCGGCCGAAGCCCTCGTCGGGCGCAGGGGTCGGATCTTTCATGCCGCCGAGTATTCCTGCTGCGGCCGTCTCACGCACACGTTCCATCGCGGCGCCGCTCAGTCCCACCGGCCCGTGACCGTCGGGTATTCGGCCTCGGGCTGGGTGCAGATGGCGCGCACGCGCGCGTCGAAGGCCTCGATGTCGCCCTGCCCGTCGAGCACGGCGAAGCGCGTGGTGTAGCGACGTTCGTCGCCGTGTTCCAGCCAGATCAGCTCGCCGCGCTCGCGCGCAAAGGGCTTGCCCAGCACGTGGTTGGTGCTCGGCTCGATGCCCATCGCGTACTGCCCCTTCTGGAAGTTCTGCCACTGGAACTGGCAGGGAAACTCGTCGCGGTTCACCTCGACCGACAGGCCGATGCCGCGCCCGCCGTCGAAGCGGTCGTTCACCAGCGCGACCGGAATGCGGCCCTGCGCGTCGGCCGCCATCGCATGCTCGTACACCTGCTCGTGAAAATCGTGGCGCGGGCCCACCTGCGTGCGGTAGCCGGCCGACTGGCGCTGCAGCGCCTCGGCATGTGCAGCCCACGGCGTGTGGCGCACCGGCGCGATGTAGCGGCTGCCCTCGTCGAGCACCGGATGCCCGACGTTGATGTGATAGCAGAACATGTGCGGCGTGCGGTAGAAGCCGTGGTTCACCACGCGGTCGTGCAGCGTGAACGCGCGATCGCCGACCCGCGCCTCGATGCGCCGCACCAGGTGCAGGTCTTCGCCGAACACGGTCGACTGCTGGATCACGCCCTCGCACCACAGGATGCAATCGTCGCCTTCCCAACGCTCGCCGTAGCCCGTGAGCCGCGCGGGGATGTTCGCCACGCGGCCGTGCAGCCCGCTGTTCACCGCCTCGCGCGGGCCGTAGTGGTAGTGGCCGGCGGGGTCGCGGTCCATGAACAGCGTGTGGTCGAGCCCGCAGGTCACGAGCAGGCCCGAGAACGAACGCAGCCAGCCCAGCCCGCCCTCGTCGGCGTTCTCGTGCAGGCCGGGGTGGCGAAAGCCCGTGGGCGACTGCCAGCCGATGGCCGCGCCGCGGTACTCGCAGGCGCCCACATCCATCGCGCGATCGACCAGCACATGGAACGCAAAGCCCGCGCCGGTGCGGAACTCCAGGCAGCGGATGCCGCGCTCCACGCCGTCGCCGAGCGTGACCAGCCGCACGCCCGCGAACTGCGACAGCGTGCCCGCGTGCTCGCGCAGCGACTGCCGGGTCCAGCTGCGTCCGTACAGCTGCGTCACGCGCCGGCCTCCAGCAAACGCGTGTCGAGGAACTGCTTGGCGCGCGGCACGTCGGACTCGTCCAGGTGCTCGATGATGATCGGGATGTTCGGGTGGTGCTGCGACAGCCGCTTCAGGTACAGGTCGTAGTTGAGCGCGCCCAGGCCCGGCGCCGGCAGCTCGATCTCGCCCACGCCGCGGAACTGATGCGCTTCGGAGGCGTCGATGTCGGCGAACTTCTCGCCCTTGTCGGCGCCGCTGCTGCGCTTGACGTCCTTGGCGTGTGCAATGCGCACCTTGTCGCCGAGCGCGTCGAACATCTGGTTGAGCACCTGGTCCATGCGGTCGATGTTGTGCGTCTCGAAGTAGTTGGTCGGATCCATCAGCAGGCCCAGGCCCGGGTGGTTCACGTCGGCGAATAGGCGCAGCGTTTCCTCCACCGAGCCGATGATGTTGTTCACGTAGGTCTCGACCAGAAACACCGCGCCGTGGTCGTACGCCTCCTGCGACAGCTCGCGCACCACCTTCACGCAGTCTTCGTAGGCGCGCTCGGTCTTGTTGTCGGGGTGCGAAGACCAGTCGCTCTCGGGGTTGACCGTGCCGGTCTCGCTGATCACGAAGGGCGTGCCGCAGTCGCGCGCATGGCGCAGCGTGGCCTTGAGGTAATCGTTGCGGCGCTTGCGCTCCGCCGCGTCGGGATGGACGATGTTGGTGTACGCCGAGATGCAGCTGATCGGCAGGTTGTGCGCGCGGAAGGTGTCGCGCACGCGGTGGCACTTCTCGCGCGTGATCGCCTCGGGCGTGGAGAAATCCATGTCCTTGAACGCGAGGTCCAGCTGCACCGTGTTGAAGCCCTGGGCCTTGATGCGGCGCGCCGATTCCTCGAGCGCATAGGGAAAGTAGCCGCTGAAAATTCCGACTTGAATCATGTCGCTTGTCTCCTGTGGGTTGTTCTGCAAACGCCGCCGTCGGCGGCCCGGGGTCTCACACGCCGTAGTCGGACAGCGCCACGGCGCGCTTTTCTTCGAGCGAGCGGTAGCCCGCCTCGACCAGTGCCATCGTCTTCACGTTGTCGGCCACGTCGAGCAGCGGCGGCTCGCCGCTGTGCAGCGCCCATTGCAGCTGCTCCATCACGCCGGCGAAGGCCTGCGGGAACCAGCGCGTGGTCCATTGCGGCTGCACCCACGCGCCGCCGGTGCTCCGGCGCGAGGCAAAGCGCAGCGTGCTCGGGCTGCCCTCGGGGTAATCGGGCCAGCCGATGGTGCCCTCGGCAACGCCCTCGGTGCCTTCGACGCGCCACTTGATGTAGATGTCCGATTCGAAGCCGTCGCCGTGCGGCCCGGTCCACACGTCTTCCAGGCTGACCGCCATCACGCCGCTGCGAAAGCGCAGCGTGGAGCACACGATGCCGTCGCGGTGCGCGAAGCCGGTGCGCGGATCGGGCCGCGCCGCGGTGTAGATGTCTTCGGGCTCGCCGAACAGGAAGCGCAGCACGTCCAGGTGGTGCACGCTCATGTTGGCCAGCGTGAGCCGGCCGTAGCCGCGCAGGAACTCCTGCCAGTGCGGAATGGCGCGCATCTCGATCGTCGCGAGCACCGGCGTGCCCAGGTCGCCGCGATCGAGCAGTTGCTTGAGCACGCGCATCGACTGGTCGAAGCGCATGTTCTGGTTGACCGACAGCAGCTTGCCGGCACGGCGCGCCTCATCGGCGAGCGCGCTGGCCGTCTCGAGGTCGAGCGCCAGCGGCTTCTGCGCGAGCACCGCCTTCACGTGCGGCTGCGCCAGCGCCAGGCGAATGAGCGCGGGCTGCAGGTCGGGCGGATAGGCGATGTCGACGATCTGCACCTGCGGGTCGCGGATCAGCGCTTCGGGGTCGTCGTGCACGGTGGCAATGCCGTGGCGCTGCGCCACCTCGGCGGCCTTGGCGCGCGTGCGCGAGGCGATGGCCACCACCGGAAAGCCGGCTTCGCGGTAGGCCGCGAGCTGCACGTCCGCCATGATGAAGCCGGCCCCCACGGCGCCGATGCGGAACTCGCGGCAACGGATCGGCGCGTCGGGCACCAGGCCTTCGAGCCCGCTCATTGCGCGCGCTCCAAACGGAAAGCCCTTCGCTGACGCGGCAGCCACATCGCCCGATTCTTCATGCTTGTCTCCAGCTTCTTTGTCGCAGATTGAGGCAGTCGTTGTGCTGCCCTGCGACGAAGATTAAGGGACGGTGCTGCGCGGCTCAACGCAGTGGCATGAGGTGTTTTGAGGTGAAGCCGGATCGGCGCCTCAGTCGATCTTGATCCCCGCCGCCTTCACCACGTCCGCGTACTTCTTCAGGTCCGCCTGGATCTGCTGGCCGAACTCCGCCGACGTGTTGCCCACCGACGTGATGCCGAGCTTGGCCAGCCGTTCCTTGACCGCCGGCTCGTTCACCACGGCATGCAGCTCGCGCTGGATGCGATCGACGATGGACTTCGGAGTCTTGGCGGGTGCGAGGAGACCGATCCACGAACTCGCTTCGAAGCCCGGCACGGTTTCGCCCACGGTCGGCACGTTGGGCAGCGACGGCAGCCGCTGCGCGCTCGAGATCGCGATGGCGCGCACCTGCCCGCGCTCGATGAAGGGCAGCGCGCCCGCCACCGCGGTGTAGAGCATCGGCAGCTGGCCGCCGACCACGTCGGTCATGGCCTGGCCGCCGCCCTTGTAGGGCACGTGGATGAACTCCGCGCCGGTCTTCACCTTGAGCATTTCCGCGGCGATGTGGGGCGTGCCGCCCGTGCCGGAGCTGCCATACGACAGGCCGCCCGGGTTGCTCTTCGAATACGCGATGAGCTCGGGCAAGGTCTTCGCGGGCACCGAAGGGTGCGTGACGATGACGAGCACCGCATCGCCGATCTTGCTGACGGGCACGAAGTCTTTCACGGTGTCGAACGGCACTTTCGCGAACACGTGCGGGTTGATGACCAGCGTGCCGTCGAAGCCCAGCACCAGCGTGTAGCCGTCGGGCGCGGCGGCCGCGACCATCTGCGTGCCGATGTTGCCGGAGGCGCCGGGCCGGTTGTCGACCACCACCTGCTGGCCCAGCCGCGCACCGAGGCGCTCGGCCACGACGCGCGCGCCGGTGTCGGTCACGCCGCCGGGCGTGAAAGGCACGACGAGGCGGATCGGCTTGTTCGGGTAGTCCTGCTGCGCGTGCGCCGGCGTGGCGGTGATGCCAATGCCGATCGCGAGCGCACTCACAGCAGCCATGGCCAGCGCCAGCACGCTGCGGCGGGGAATCTTGTCGATGTTCGTCATGGGTCTTGTCTCCGTTCTTTTGTTGATTGAATCTTCAGCGCGCCCAGCGTTTTTCGAAATCCCACACGTCCTGAAAGCCGATGAGACCGCAGAACTCGTTGAAATCGAACAGGGGCACCTCGGGCGCCTGGCTTAGGCCGCTGTGCTTGAGGTGGCTCAGCGCGCGCTCCATCGCCGCGGCGGCCGACAGGCTGGTGAGCGAGGGGTAGATGGCCAGCGCAAAGCCGATCTCCTCCAGCACCTTCGCGGGCAGGATCGGCGTCTTGCCGCCATCGGCCATGTTGGCCAGCATCGGCGTGTCGAACGCGGCGCAGGCCTTGCGCATTTCTTCTTCGGACTGCGGCGCCTCGAAGAACAGGATGTCGGCACCGGCTTCGGCGTAGGCCTCCAGACGGCGCATCGCCTCGTCGACGCCGAGCGAAGCACGCGCATCGGTGCGGGCGATGATGAGGAAGTTGTCCTTGTCCTCGCGCGCCTCGGCAGCCACCTTGATCTTGTCGACCATGTCCTGCGTCGGCACGCAGCGCTTGTTAGGCGTGTGGCCGCACTTCTTCGGAAACTCCTGGTCTTCGAGCTGGATGGCCGTGACGCCGGCCGCCTCGTAGCCGCGCACCGTGTGGTGCACGTTCAGCAGCCCGCCGTAGCCGGTGTCGGCATCGGCGATGACGGCGCCCTGGCTCGTGCGCACCAGCGTCGCCATGCGGTCGAGCATCTGCGTGTAGGTGGCAATGCCCGCGTCGGGCAGGCCGAGGCTCGAGGCGGTGAGCCAGTAGCCCGTGCCGTAGACGATGTCGAAGCCGACCTTGTTCGCCACGGTGGCGGCGATCATGTCGTGCAGGCCGGGCGCGACGATGAACTCGCCGCGGTCGAGCTTCTGGCGGAGGATGGGGTTCGCCATGCCCGCTTACTCCGCCGTGATGCCGCCGCGCTGCGCGACGAGCGACCACTTCTTCGTCTCGCTCGCCAGGAAGGTGCGGAACTCGGCCGGTGGCGTGAGCGTGATGTCGGCGCCCTGGTCGTGCATCTGCTTTTGCACCGCAGGGTCGGTCGTGACCTTCTTCAGGTCCTGGTTGATCTGCGCCACGATCGGCGCCGGCAGGCCGGCCGGGCCGAACAGGCCATACCAGCTCAGCGATTCGACGCCGTTCAAACCCGCTTCCTTGAAGGTCATCGCATCGGGGAACAGCGGCATGCGGCGATCTGCCGCGACGCCCACCACGCGCAATGCGCCCGAGCGCACGTGCGGCAGCGCCGTGAGCACGCTGGTCACGCCCATCGGCAGGTGGCCGCCGATGATGTCGACCATGATCGGCGCGCCGCCCTTGTAGGGCACGCCGGTCAGCTTGAGGTGGCCGACCTGGCGGATCAGTTCGCCGGTCAGGCGCGTCTGCCCTTCCGAATAACCGCAGCCCAGTTCGTCCTTGCGTGCGGCGGCCAGCAGGTCGGCCAGCGTCTTGTAGGGGCCGTTGGCCTGCACCACCAGCACCGACGGCGAGTTCGCGATGTTGGTGATGGGCGTGAAGGCCTTGTCGGTGTCGTAGGGCAGCGATTTCATCAGCACCGGGTTGACCGCGTGCGAGCCCACCACCAGCAGCAGCGTGTGGCCGTCAGGCGCCGCGCGCGCCACGGTGCTGGAGCCGATCACGCCATTGGCGCCGGTGCGGTTGTCGACCACCACCGACTGGCCCCACAGCTCCGAGAGGCGCTGCGCCATGAGGCGGCCCACGATGTCGGTGCCGCCACCGGCCGAATACGGCACCACGAGCGTGACGGCCTTGCTCGGGTACTTGGCACCCTGCGCGAAGGCGCTGTCGCCCGTGCCGACAGCGGCGAGCGACGCAAGGCCGGCGAGCATCTGGCGCCGGTTGGGATGAGGAAGGTGAAAGGTGGGGTTCATGCAAGTCTCCGGGTGTTGTCTTGTGTGTCTTTCTCACGCTGGCGGCGCAGCCAGGTGATGGCGCGGCCGCCGAGCGGCTTGCGCAGTGCGTCCTGTGCAAAGTCGACCGCCGCGAGCAGGCCGGCGAGCGAGATGCCGGTGGTGAAACCGCTGCGCTCGGCCATGAGCACGAGGTCTTCGGTCGCCACGTTGCCGGCGGCGCCGGGCGCGAACGGGCAGCCGCCGATGCCGCCGACGCTCGCATCGAAGCGGCGCACGCCGGCTTCGAGCGCCGCCCACGCATTGGCCACGCCCATGCCGCGCGTGTCGTGCAGGTGCACCGCGAGGCGCTCGATCGGCATCACGCTGCGCAGCGCCGCCATGCGTTCCTTCACCTGGCCCGGCGAGGCCGAGCCGATGGTGTCGGCAATGACGATCTCGTCGGCCGCCGCCGCATGCATGCGGGCCGACAGGCGCAGCACTTCGTCGAGTGGCGTCTCGCCCTCGAAGGGACAGTCGAAGGCCACGGCCACGTAGGCGCGCGTGCGCAGGCCCAGCGCGCGCGCGGCGGCAATCGTCTGCTCGCTCACCTCGGTGGCCTGGTCCAGCCCCATGTTGATGTTCTTGCGGTTCATGGTCTCGGTGGCCGAGAGCACGACGGCGATCTCTTGCGCGCCGGCGGCGTGCGCGCGCTCCAGCCCCTTGAGGTTGGGCACCAGCACCGACGTACGCAGCGCCGCGAAGCGCGCCTGCACCAGCGGCAGCAGTTCACCGGCATCGGCCATCTGCGGCACGGCCTTCGGCGAGACAAAGCTGGTCGCCTCGATGCTGCGCAGGCCGGCTTCGACCAGCAGTTCGATGAGGCGCAGCTTGCCTTCGGTGCCGACGTGGACCGCCTGGTTCTGCAAGCCGTCGCGCGGCGCGACGTCGGTGATGTGAATCGCTTCCCTCGCGCTCATGCAATGGCCCCTTCGGCGCGCAGTGCTTCGAGCTTGTCGGGGGCATAGCCGACGAGGTCGACCAGCACCTGGCGCGTGTTTTCACCGAGCGCCGGCGGGCAGGTGAACGCCCTGCCCTGGTCGGCTGCCGACAGCTTGATGGGGTTGCCCGGCATGCGCACGCGCTCGCCGGTCTTCAGCGGCACCTCGACCACCATGTCGCGCGCCAGCACCTGCGCATCGTTGAGCGCCTGCTCGAAGTTGTTGACCGGGCCGCACGGAATGCGCGCCTCGCGCAGGCGTTCGAGCCAATGAGCGGTCGGTTGCTTGCGCATCGCTTCGCCGACCACCGCATCGATCTCAGCCTTGGCCGCGAAGCGCACCGGCTGCTGGCGGTACTCGGGCTTGCGCAGTGCCGGCAGGTCGATGAACTCGACAAAGCGATCGAAGAACGGATCGCCGATGCAGGCAATGATCACGTGGCCGTCGGCCGTCGGGTAGCTGTTGTAGGGCACATGCACGAAGTGGCCGTTGCCGATGCCTTCGGGCACGTGGCCCGACAGCAGGTGCATCGTCGCCATGTAGTTGAGCAGCGAGATCTGCGCGTCGAGCATCGACACGTCGACATGCTGGCCCTTGCCGGTCTGGTCGCGTTCCACCAATGCAGCCAGCACGCCCATCGCGCCGAACATGCCGCCGCCGAGGTCGCCGATGGGGATGCCGCTGCGCGTGGGGCCCGTCTCGGGCGTGCCGGTGATCGACATGCCGCCGCCCATCGCCTGCACCACCTGGTCGAAGGCCGGGCGCTGCGTGTGCGGGCCGGTCTGGCCGAAGCCGGTGACCGAGCAGGTGACGATGCGCGGATTCACCGCGGCAAGCGAGGCGTGGTCGATGCCCAGCCGCTCGGTCACGCCGACGCTGAAGTTGTCGAACACCACGTCGGCCTTGCGCACGAGGTCCAGAAACACCGCCTTGCCGGCCGGCGTCTTGAGGTCGACGCACACGCTCTGCTTGTTGCGGTTGAGCGTGAGGTAGTACGCGCCCATGCCGTCGCGCGAATAGTGCGGGTCGTTCTCCAGCAGGCGGCGGGTGCCTTCGCCGCTGCCGGGCGGCTCGACCTTGATGGTGCGCGCGCCGAGGTCGGCCAGCAGCATGGTGCCGTAGGGGCCGGACAGCATGTGCGTCAGGTCCAGCACGGTGATGTGTTCGAGTGCCACGTTCAATGTCTCCGAAAGGTTGGCGAATGCCTCAGCTATTGCAGGGGCCGTGCCAGCGGTTCGAACGCACGCAAGTGCTTGATTTGAAAGGGATTGGTGTTCCGCATTCAGTCATCCGGCGTTGCATTGCGACATCGATGAAACACCTTCATGTTTCAATGCGACATGCCCAGCGACCGCGCTTCCCCCCACTTTTTCCCGGCTTCCGTGCGCAGCGGCGAGCTGCCGCGCCTGTGTTTCCTGAGCTACCGGCAGATCCGCGGGTTCGCGATGCCGGTGGTGGCGGAGTACACCGGCCGCGCCGAGATCGAGGTGGTCGACGGCACCTTCGGCGACGCGCTCGCCATTGCGCGCGACCGCCTCGAGCGCGGTCTGGTCGATGCCTTCGTGAGCGCGGGCTCGAACGCGAGCATCCTGCGCGCCGGCCTGCAGGCGCCGGTCGCCACCATCCAGCTGAGCGGCTTCGACCTGCTGCAGGCGCTCATCAAGGCGCGGCGCATGTCCAGCCGCGTCGGCGTCGTCATGTACGGCCAGACCATCCCCGAACTCGACGAGGTGAAGGACCTGCTCAACATCGAGGTGGTGCAGCACGCCTACCAGACGCCCGACGACGCGCGCCAGCGTTTCGAGCAGCTGCGGCGCGAGGGCTTCGAGGTGATCGTCGGCTCCAGCCTCGTTGTCGAACTCGCGGAGCAGGCCGGCCTGCATGGGCTGCTCGCCTACTCGCTGGGCAGCGTGCGCAAAGGCTTCGAAGACGCGCTCGAACTCGCGCGCGTCGCGCGGCTCGAAGCCGGCCGCTATGAGCAGCTCAACGGCGTGCTGCACAACCTGCAGGAGGCCGTGCTGGCGGTGAACCGCGACAACCGCGTGATCGCGGTCAACCCGCCGATGCAGCAGCTGCTCGGCCCGCCGCATGCGCGGCTCATCGGCCAGTCGCTGGAGGCGATCGAACCCGAGCTGTCGCTGCAGCCGACGCTCGACAGCGGACAGGTCGAGCGCGCCGTGGTGCAGCGCTTTGCGCAGCGCGACTGGGTGGTCAACCGCACGCCGATCCGCGAGCACGGCGAGATCGTCGGTGCCGCCCTCACCCTGTACGACGCGCGCACCATCCAGGAAGCCGACACCAGCCTGCGCATCCAGCAGGGCCGGCGCCAGAGCGCGGCGCGCCACCGCTTCGCCAACCTCATCGGCCAGAGCCCGGCCTTCGTGCGTGCCGTGCAGACCGCCCGGCGCTTTGCGCGCACCGACCTCACGGTGCTGATCGCCGGGGAGAGCGGCGTCGGCAAGGAGCTGTTCGCACAGTCCATTCACAACGAGAGCGTGCGCGCGGGGCGTCCCTTCGTCGCCGTCAACTGCGCCGCGTTTCCGGAAGCACTGCTGGAAAGCGAGCTGTTCGGCTACGAGGAAGGCGCCTTCACCGGCTCACGCCGCGGCGGCAAGCGCGGCCTGTTCGAGGCGGCGCACACGGGCACCCTCTTCCTCGACGAGATCGGCGACATGCCGCTGCAGCTGCAGACGCGCCTGCTGCGCGTGCTGCAGGAGCGCGAGATCACGCGGCTCGGCGCCACGGCCGCCATTCCGGTCGATGTGCGCGTGATCGCCGCCACGCACCAGCCGCTGAACGACATGATTGCCGAGCGCCGCTTCCGGCAAGACCTGTTCTACCGGCTCAACACGCTGCGCCTGCCACTGCCGCCCTTGCGCGAGCGGCGCGAAGACATCGCGCCGCTGGCCGAAGCACAGGTCGACCGCTGCCTGCAGCGCCTGGGCACGCGCCTGGACCCGGTGCGCGCGCTGGCACCACTGCTGCCGCGCCTGCGCGCCTACGACTGGCCCGGCAACATCCGCGAACTGGAAAACCTCGGCGAGCGCATCGCTGTGTTCCTCATGCAGTTCGACCGCCTCGAGGACGTTCGCTACGAGGAACTGCGGCACGACCTGCCGGAGCTTTTCGCCGATGCCGAACCCGAGGCGGCGGACACCGCCGGCTTGAGCGCTGCGCGCGTGGCCGTGGCACTGCAGGCGCAAGGCGGCAACCGGCAGGCCGCAGCCCGGCAGCTCGGCGTGAGCCGGTCCACGCTGTGGCGCTGGATGCGCGAACACGGCGCCGACACGCCGGGCTAGAAGAGCCCGCGTTGTGAAGTCGTCAACGCCATGAAGCTCTCTCCCATGGGCTGAAGAATGGCATCGGCGATCGGCTGCAGCTGCCGGGTCAGGTAGTGCTCGTAGTCGATGCGCGAGTGGCGGGTTTCCAGCGGCTCCGGCCCGTTCTGCGTCATGACGTATTGAATCCAGCCGCCCTTCTGATACTGCTTCGGGCGGCCGACCCGGCCGTTGTGGTCGTCGGCGATGCGCGCGGCCCGCACCTGCGGCGGCACGTTGACCAAATAGGCATCGAGCTGATGGCGCAGGCGCTTGCGGTAGATGAGCAGGTCGTCCTTGGCGCCCGCCAGCGTCGACCTTGCGTAGTCGGTCACGAACGCCTTGTAGGGCTCGCCCTGGAAGATGCGTGACAGCAGGCCCTCCTGGAACTGACGCGCCAGCGGGGTCCAGTCGCTGCGTGCCATCTCGAGGCCGCGGTACACCATCTCCTCCTTGCCCGCGGCATCCACGCTGAGGCCCGCGTAGCGCTTCTTGCTGCCCACCTCCGAGCCGCGGATGGTGGGCATGAAGAACTTCTTGTAGTGGGTATCGACCTCGATCTCGAGAAAGCTCTCCAGGCCCTGTTCCTCGCGCAGCGTGCGCGCCCACCAGTCGTTGATGTCGGCCGCCAGGCGGGTCGCGACGGCGTGCGCCTCGTCGTTGGTGTGGGTGCGCCTGAGCCAGATGAAGATGGAGTCGGTGTCGCCATAAATGGCCTCGTAGCCGCGCTGCTCCACGAACTCACGCGTGAGCTTCATCATCTCGTGCCCGCGCAGGGTCACGGCGGACACCAGCTTCGGGTTGAAGAACCGGCACTCGGACGCGCCCAGCACGCCGGCAAACGAGTTCATGAGCAGCTTCAGCGCCTGCGACAGCGGCTCGTTCTTCGTGCGCTTGGCCTCGTCCCGCGCGCGCCACAGCGTGGTCACGATTTCCGGCAGGCAGTGCCTGTCGCGCGAGAAGACGGTCTCTTGCGGCCCGTGGATGAGCCCGCTCGGGTCGGAGGCGTTCGAGCCCTCGACGAGGCCCACCGGATCGACCAGAAAGGTCCGGATGATCGAGGGGTAGAGGCTCTTGTAGTCCAGCACCACGACCGAGTCGTAGAAGCCCGGCTTCGAGTCCATCACGTAGCCGCCGGGATAGGCCTTGCTCGCGATCTCGCCCACGCTCGGCGCCACGTAGCCCAGGCGATGCATGCGCGGCAGGTAGTGGTGGCTGAACGCGGCAATGGAGCCGCCGAAGTGGTCGGCCTGCAGGCCGGTGGCCTGGGCCCGTTCCATCATGAACTGCAGCAGCTTCGCCTTGTCGAAGATGCGCAGCACCAGCTCGCAGTCGCGGATGTTGTAGTGCGCGAGCGCGGGCTTGTCTTCCTGATAGCGCCGCTCGATTTCGGCCATCTTGTCGTACTCGTCGCCGATGGCCTTGCCTTCGCCGAGCAGCGCTTGCGAGACGCTCTCGAGGCTGAACGACGGAAAGCTCCACACAGCAGCCTTGAGTGCGTCGATGCCGTCGAGGATGACCCGGCCCGGTGTCGGCGCGAACAGGTAGCCCTGCTTGCCCGGATGGGTCCGCCATTCGATGGGGCGGCGCTCGCGCCCCAGGAGCAGCGGCACGCCACAGTCGTTGGCGGTCTTCTGCAGCACGCGCAGGTCGAACTGGATGACGTTCCATCCGATGACGACATCGGGGTCGTTGCGCTCGAACCAGTCGTTGAGCTGCTCGATCATGGCCTTGCGGGTCGGGCAGTAGACGAGCGAGAAATCCATGGGCTCGCCCGGCTCGGACGGCGGCTCGCCCAGCATGAAGACGACGCGCTCCGGTGTGCCGTCCAGCGCAATGGAATAGAGCCCTTCGTGCTGGCTCGTCTCGATGTCCAGCGACACGACCTTCAGCACCGGCCGGAATTCGGGCGCGGGCTTGAGCTTGCAGTCGACGAGGACCGCGCCCTCAACCCGCCCTCCTTCCACCCGCACGCCGGCGGTGATGAAGCGCTCCATCAGGTAGCGGTCGTGCGGGCGCACGTCGGCTTCGAGCAGCGGGATGCCCTGTGCCTGGAGGGCGCGGGCCAACCGGCCCAGCTGGCGGAAGTGCGTCGCATAGACACCGAGGACGGGTTCCTGCTGGAAGCTCTGGAGCTCGAGCTCGCGCAGCTGCACGCCCGGCATGGCCGCGAGGTGAGCTTCCACCGCTGGCCTGTACCGGGCGGCGACGAACGCGACGCTGCTGTGAGAGGTCAGGACCACTTTCCGTGGCCCCGCCTCGGTGGCCAGCCAGTACTCGATCTCGGTGCCGGCGTGTGCATCACGCCAGTGGCGCGTGAGGATGAAGCCCTGGAGGTCAGTGGATGTCACGGGCGCTTGGCGATCGGGTCGAGTGGAAAAGGCGGATTTGGGGTGGGAGGATTTTCACCCGGCCGTTTGTGGCTCCGACCCGTTGATCCATCCACTGATTGGGTCGTCTGAAAGGAGTCGAATCATCGCCCCTTGCACCCCGCGCTACCGGTTCCCGTGGACTCCCACAAATACGGTATTTGGTTTGCAAACAACTCCACTAGATTCGCCCCATCACGGACCAAAAAGACGCAGGGCCCGAGCGAACGATGCCCCGTTTCACTTGCTATCGGCGGGCCTCACGAGTTGCGCGTCGGCCCTCCCGCAAAGCGTTCGGACCAAAGCGATTTCGAGTGGGGACAGATGAAAAAGAGACTGGCAAACAAGGAGTTGAAATGAACGTAAAAAAAGTTGCATGTGCAGCCGTGCTTGGCGCGGTCTGGTCGTCGCTGGTATTCGCTCAATGCGAGCCGGAGCAGCGAGCGTATGACATTGCAGGAGCAAGCTGCCACAAGAAATGGAGAACGGCGAACGACATTTCCGAATGCAAAAACGAAGAACTGGCGGCTGCGGCGGCGAAGCTGCAGCAATGCTTCAGAGACATCAACGCCGGAAAGCGCAAGCGTTGATCTGATGCCGAGCATCGGGAAAACCGATTGCAATTCATCATTTGATTGAACGAGGTCAAAAAGGAGTTCATATGATTCGATTTTCTCTCGCCATCTTGCTGGCTTTCGTGTCTTCTCATGCGCTCGCCAGCAACTGGACGACCGCCATGGACAACAAGAGAAGATGTGAAACCGCCGCCCATGAGGCTGAAAAAGATCGCCGACACATGGCAGCCAATCACTACAAGCAGTGCGCCAAGGAGTTTCAGGCTGCCGCCCAATACTTTCGGGAAAATGATCAGGCGTACAACGGAAAAACGGCCTTTCAGCGTGGGCTTGACCAACACAACAAGGGGAACATGCAATAGCCAGCATGCCTTGCGCTGTGACGATGGACTCGAGCGCGGTGGAAGACCGGCGAGCCCATCCACAGCGGCATCGATCTGATCGAAATTCGCAATGACCGACAGGTCCCTGCACCTCTACATGACGATGTCCGAGATGTTCTCGGACCACCTGAGTGCAACGGGGGCCTACCCGGACAAGTTCATCTTGAGCACCGTGCTGCACAGGCAGTACTTGCGAGACTGGGTGCTCATGCGTCAGATGGTCACGACGCGCATCGACCCGACCCACCACATGGGTGTGCCCATCGAGATTTCCGACACCACTGTCAGCATCATGGTGGCCTCTGACGGCACAGAGGTCGCGCTCCCGTGATGCGCCTGCTCCCTCTGCGTTTCGTCGCCCCGCTCTGGCAGACGCGGGCCGGCGCAACCCGAATCGCGCGGCATCCCAAGGATTACCATCGACCGGGCCACGCCGCCCCTCTCATGCCCATGAATGTCGACACCGCTTCCGTGCCCCCCGCCCTCGCCCAGGAAATGCCTGCCCCCGACGGCCCGCTGTCGCGTGCGCGGCCGGGGCGCGAACGCATCATGGCGGCCATCCGCACGGCGGCGGTGACCGAGTTCAGCCTGCACGGCCTGAAGGGCACCTCCACGCAGGCCATCGCCGCGCGCGCCGGCCTCACCAAGCCCCAGCTGCATTACTACATCGCCGGCAAGGAAGAGCTCTATGAAGAGCTGCTGATGCAGGTGCTGCATGCCTGGAAGGTGGTGTTCTCGTTCGAGGACGCGAGCGGCCCGGCGACGGTGCTGGGCGACTACATCCGCAAGAAGCTCGACCACGCGTTCGACAACCCCGAGATCTCGCGCATCTTCACGCGCGAAGTGCTCGACGGCGGTCGCAACCTCGACCGCTACTGGCCCAACGCGCAGGCCTGGACGCAGAAGAAGGTCGACATCATCAACGGCTGGATCGCGCGCGGGCAGATGCGCCCGCTCGATGCGCGCCTGCTGCTGATGCACATCTGGGCCATGACCCAGAGCTACGCCGACTACGCGATCCAGACGCGCGTGATGCTCGGCCTGCCGCCCGAGGCGCCGATCGACCGCGAACCGATCGCGCGGGAACTGGTGGCCTTCGTGCTGGGCGGCTGCGGCATCAAGGCCTGAGCCGCACCGCTCAGGCCACGTCCGCTTCCCAGGCGCGGCCCGTCGGGTCGGCCAGTGCGAGCCGCATCGTCTCGATGAAACGGCGCAGGCGCGCAGGCTGAAAGCGCGCGTGCGGATAGACCAGGTACACGGGCAGCGGCGCCACCTGCCATTGCGGCACGAGCTGCACCAGCCGCCCCGCCGCGATGTCGGCCTTCAGCAGCCAGGTCGACCCCAGGCAGGCGCCCAGGCCCATGCGGGCCGCGCTCTGCAGCGCATAGAGGCTGTCGGTGCTCATGCGCGGCTGGATCGGCACGCGCGCGGTTTCGCCGCTCGGCCAGTGCGTGAACTGCACCTCGTTGCGATAGAAGGTGCGCAACGCGAGCCACGGCAGCGCGGCCAGTTCGGCCGCGTGCGTGGGCGGCGTGCGCCCTTCCAGCACCGAGGGCGCGGCCACCACCACGCGCGGCACCTCCGAGAGCTTGACCGCCACGGCCATGGCGTCGGTCACCTCGCCCACCTGGATCGCGCAGTCGACGCCTTCGGCGATGAAGTCGGGCCGGCGGTCGTTCAGCAGCCATTCGACGGACACGCGCGGGTAGGCACGCAGGTAATCGGCCAGCGGACCGACCAGCAGCATCTGGCCCAGCGCATGCGGCGCCACCACGCGCAGCGTGCCCTCGGGCTCGTCGCCCACGCCGCGCAGGTCGGCCTCGAAGGCATGCCAGTCGGCAATCAGCTCCCTGGCGCGCTCGTAGCAGCGCTCGCCGTCCTCCGTGAGCTTCATGGCGTGCGTGGAGCGGCGCAGGAGCCGCACGCCCAGCGAGCGCTCCAGCGCCTGCAGGCGACGGCTCACGGTGGGCTGGGTCGCGCCCATCTGGAGCGCGGCCGCCGACAGGCTGCCGGCCTCGACGATGTGGACAAAGGTCTGCATCAGCTCGATGCGATCGACAGCGGGTGAAGTTGACATGGCCTTGCTTTATACGTTTGGCGTATGGGCATTGTGCGGCTCGCGGGACTACCAAGCCAAGCACCCAGAGGGCACATTTCAGGCATTGCTTCAGATTCAAGGGTTAACACCATGTATTCCATTCAAAGCACGCATACACCGGCCACGGCGCAGGGGCACGACCTGCCAGCTTCGCTCGTCCTGCTGCTGGCCGCTGGCGCGGGGCTGTCGGTGGCGTCGCTCTACTACGTGCAGCCGATGCTCGGCGTGCTGGGCGTCGACATCGGCGCCTCCGCCCGCGCGGTGGGCTTCATCCCCACGCTCACGCTGCTGGGCTATGCGCTGGGCATCCTGCTGCTGGCGCCGCTGGGCGACCGCTTCGACCGGCGCCGCATCGTGCTGATCAAGGCGGCGGCGCTGTGCGCCGCGTTGCTGGTGGCCGGCGCCGCACCGTCGATCGGCGTACTGCTCGCGGCCAGCCTCGCGATCGGGCTGGCGGCCACGATGGCGCAGGACATCGTGCCCGCCGCCGCCACGCTGGCGCCCGACGCCACGCGCGGCAAGACGGTCGGCACAGTGATGACGGGGTTGCTGCTGGGCATCCTGCTGTCGCGCGTGGTGAGCGGCTTCGTGGCCGAGCACTTCGGCTGGCGCGCGATGTTCATCGCGGCCGCGGCCAGCATCGCGCTCATCGGCGCCGCGGCCTGGCGCGGGCTGCCGCGCTTCCGGCCGACCACGCACCTGGCCTACGGCGCACTGCTCGGCTCGCTGGGCACGCTGTGGTCGCGCCACGGCACGCTGCGCCGTGCGGCGCTGGCCCAGGCGCTGCTGGCGGTGGGATTCAGCGCGTTCTGGTCGACGCTGGCGGTGATGCTGCACGGCGCACCCTTCCACCTGGGCAGCGCGGCCGCCGGCGCCTTCGGCCTGGCCGGCGCGGCGGGCGCACTGGCGGCACCGCTGGCGGGACGGCTCGCCGACCGGCGCGGACCCGAACTGGTGACGCGCCTGGGCGCGGGGCTCACAGTGGTGTCGTTCGCAGCCATGGGGCTGGCACCGCTGATGGCGCCGCATGCGCAGCTGTGGCTGCTGGCACTCGCCGCGGTCGGCTTCGACCTGGGCATGCAGGCGACGTTGATCGCGCACCAGACGATCGTCTACGGCATCGAGCCCGGCGCGCGCAGCCGACTCAATGCGGTGCTGTTCACCGGCATGTTCATCGGCATGGCGACCGGCTCGGCGCTGGGTGCGCTGGCGCTCGCCGCCTGGGGCTGGGCCGGCGTGACGGTGCTGGCCACCGCCACGGCCGCCGCCGCGCTGGCGGTGCGGCTCTGGCCGCGCAAGGCAACGGCCACGTAGCCCCACCCACAGCGGGACCGCGCCCGCTCCCCAGTCCGGTGCACCCGGACTGGCACGCCGTTTGCATAACCTGACCACTTGCTCTGATTGATTGGTCAAATTCATGCAACCGCGCGTCGCCTGCTCCCTTTCGATGGAAAAAAGCGTCCCCGTGCACCCGGCGGGGGCGCTTTTCGCATGAACGGCATGAACGGCATGAATGCGCCCGTGCTGCTGGACCACGCACGGCTGCCGCGCTGGCTGCTGCCCACCGACTGGCCGCAGCGCCACGGCGTGCCCGAACTCGCACGCATCGCCATCGAGGCCGGCCGCGTTCGGTCGGTGCAGCCCGCGATGGACAGCGACACGCCCGCGTCCGGCTGGGACCTCGCCGGCACGCTCGCCCTTCCCGCCTTCGTCGACGCGCACACGCACCTGGACAAGGCATTCACGCTGCCGCGCATGCAAAAGGTGCAGCCCGGCCTGCTCGGCGCGATCGACGCGATGCTGGCCGACCGCGTGCGCTGGACGCCCGCCGATGTGCGCGAGCGCGCATCGCGTGGCCTGCAGTGGGCCTGGGAATGCGGCACGACGCATGTGCGCACGCATGTCGACTGGTGGGAGCCCGACGCGCTGCCGATGGCGTGGCCCGTGATGGCCGAGCTGGCGCAGGAATGGGCCGGCCGGGTACGGCTGGAGCAGGTCGCGCTCATCAAGCTGCCCTTGTTCGAAGACGCGGCGCAGGCCCTGCGCCTCGCGCAACAAGTGAAGGCCACCGGCCCGCACGCGCTGCTCGGCGGCTTCGTGCACTCCAGCAACTGGAGCGAGAACGCCCTGCGCAACCTGCTGGTGTCGGCACAAGCGTGCGACCTCGACATCGACCTGCACGTCGACGAAGAACTCAACGCCGCGGCCGTCGGCCTGCAGACCACCGCACGCCTGCTGCGCGAAATCGGCTACGAAGGCCGCGTGGTCTGCGGCCACCTCTGCGCGCTCGCGGCCCAGCCCGAGGCACAGGCCTTCGCCACACTGGATGCCGTGGCGCGCGCGCCGATCACCGTAGTGTCGCTGCCCGCCA
Source organism: Variovorax sp. YR752 (assembly GCF_943372545.1). NCBI lineage: Bacteria > Pseudomonadati > Pseudomonadota > Betaproteobacteria > Burkholderiales > Comamonadaceae > Variovorax > Variovorax sp. YR752. The sequence continues at coordinate 83,164 of NZ_CALRZC010000006.1, forward strand.
CCAACCTGCTGCTGCAGGACGCCGTCACCGGGCGCACGCCGCGCCAGCGCGGCATCACGCTGGTCAAGGAAGCGCATGCGCGCGGCATTCCGTTGCTGTTCGCGAGCGACAACGTGCAAGACCCGTTCTGCCGGCTCGGCAGCTTCGACCCCGTCGAGGCACTGGGCACGGCCGCGCTGGTGGCCCAGCTCGACGAGCCCTTCGACACCTGGTCGCAGGCGCTGTGCCGCGCCGACTGGCTGCGGCGCGAGCCTGCGCTCGCGCGGCCCACGCTGGTCGGCATGCCGGCCGACCTCGTGCTCTTCACCGAGGCCGACCGCTTCGGCTGGCCTTCGCGCACCGCATCGCGCGTGGTGCTGCGCGATGGCCGCGTCGCGCGCGGCGACGTGCCTGCCGCATGGCGCACCGCCGCTCACGCCATCGCCTGACCCGCCTAACAACCCCAAGGACTTCCCATGCTCCACGGCTACATCCCGCCCCACCGCTTCCTGCCCTACCTGAGCTGGACCGAAATCGCCGCGCTGCCCGAGCGCGAAGACACCGTCGTCGTGCTGCCGTGCGGCGCCATCGAACAGCACGGCCCGCACCTGCCGTGCTCGGTCGACAGCGTCATCGCGTCCGGCGTGATGGGCAAGGCACTCGAAAAATTGCCGGCCGAGGTGCGCGCCTTTGCGCTACCGCCGATCACCTATGGCAAGTCGGAGGAGCACCTGCACTTTCCCGGCACGATGACGCTCACGGGCACCACGCTGCTGTCGACCGTGATCGAAATCGGCGAGTCGGTGTACCGCTCGGGCTTTCGCAAACTGCTGTTCGCCAACGGGCACGGCGGCCAGCCGCAGGTGCTGGAGATGGCGGCGCGCGAACTGCGCCTGCGCCATGGCGACTTCGTGATCGTGCCGCACGGCGTGTCGCGCCTGCCCAGCGCGGCCAGCCAGCAGGTCAGTGAGCAGGAGAAAAAACTCGCGATGCACGCGGGCCATTCCGAGACCGCGCTGATGCTCGCGCTGGCCCCCGACACCGTGCACATGGAACGCGCCGTGGTCAACTTTCCACCGCCCTTCCCGATCAAGCTGCTGTCGGCCGACGGCCGCCCCGCCTGCGCGTGGACCGCGCGCGACTTCGGCCCCAGCGGCGTGATCGGCGACCCGACCAGCGCCACGCGCGAACAGGGCCTGGCGATCCTGGACACGCTCTCGGACAGCTGGGCGCAGGCGCTGACCGAGCTGTACGCGCTGCGCTGGATCGTGCGCGAAGAAGCCACCTGGGAGCGCGGCCACCAGCAGGGCTTCATTCAACAGTCGTTCGAGCCCGCCTGAGCCGCGCCCGCAGCGGTCCATCTTTTTTTAACCCGTTCTTCCACCCTGCCTTCGAGAGGTTCCCACCATGCGCTCCTTCGCTCTTTCCCTGGCCGGCGCCGCCGCGCTCGCCCTGTCCGCCGCCGCACCGGCGCAGGCCCAGGACAAGTTCACGTACATGACCAACTGGTATGCGCAGGCCGAGCACGGCGGCTTCTACCAGGCGGTGGCGCAGGGCATCTACAAGAAGCATGGCCTGGACGTGACCATCAAGATGGGCGGCCCGCAGGTCAACATCACGCAGATGATGGCCGCGGGACAGGCCGACTGCATCATGGGATCGAGCGACATCCAGATGATGCAGGTGCGCGAAGGCGGCGTGCCGGTGGTCAACGTGGCGGCCTTCTTCCAGAAGGACCCGCAGGTGCTGATCGCGCACGACGACGTCAAGAAATTCGAAGACCTGAAGGGCAAGACGCTGCTCATCGGCGCGCAGGCCAACCGCGGCTACTGGCCCTGGCTCAAGGCCCGGTTCGGCCTGAAGGACGAACAGACGCGCCCCTACACCTTCAACATCCAGCCCTTCGTGGCCGACGCGAACACCGCGCAGCAGGGCTACCTGACCTCCGAGCCCTACGCGATCCAGAAGGCCAGCGTGAAGAGCACCGTGCTCATGTTCAGCGACCACGGCTACCCCTCGTACGCCGTCACCGTGTCGTGCATGGACAAGACGGTGAAGGAACGCAGCAAGCAGGTCGCCGCCTTCGTGAAGGCCTCGGCCGAAGGCTGGAAGAGCTACCTCGCCGACCCGGCACCGGCCAACGCGCTGATCAAGAAAGACAACCCCAACATGACCGACGACCAGCTCGCCTATAGCGTGGCCAAGCTGAAGGAGATGGGCATGGTCACCGGGGGCGATGCGGCCAAGCTCGGCATCGGCGTGATCACCGATGCGCGCGCCAAGGCGAGCTACGACTTCCTGGTGGCCTCCAAGCTGCTCGACCCGGCCAAGGTCGACCTGGCGAAAACCTACACGACCGAGTTCGTGAAGGACGCCAAGGTCTTGCCCTGAACCTCGCCGCGCCATGAACCGCATCGAACCCCACACCCTCGCGCCACCGGCCGATTTCGCATCGCCGGTGCCCGCCGTCGAGATCCTCTCGGCCGAGAAGACCTACCCCAACGGCACGCAGGCGCTGCTGCCGGTGGACCTGTCGATTGCCGAGGGCGAGTTCGTCACGCTGCTCGGCCCCTCGGGCTGCGGCAAGAGCACGCTGCTCAAGATGGTGGCGGGGATGCTCGAGCCCAGCGACGGCCGCCTGCTGGTGTGGCGCAAGCCCGTGAGCCAGCTGCATGACAGCACGCGAAAGATGTCGTTCGTTTTCCAGTCGGCCACGCTGATGCCGTGGGCCAGCGTGCAGACCAATGTGCGCCTGCCGCTGGACCTGGCCGGCGTGCCGCGCAAGGAAGCCGACGCGCGCGTGACGGAGTCGCTCGCGCTCGTGGGCCTGGAAAAGTTTGCCGACGCCTTGCCGCGTGCGCTGTCCGGCGGCATGCAGATGCGCGTGTCGATTGCGCGCGGCCTGGTCACGCAGCCCGACCTGCTGCTGATGGACGAGCCCTTCGGGGCGCTCGACGAGATCACGCGCCACAAGCTCGACGCCGACCTGCTCGACCTGTGGCGCAAGAAGAAGCTCACCGTGATCTTCGTGACGCACTCGATCCACGAGGCGGTGTTCCTGTCGAGCCGCGTGGTGATGATGGCCGCGCGGCCGGGTCGCGTGGTCGAGCAGTTCCAGATCGACGAACCCTATCCGCGCCAGGCCGACTTCATGGTCACGCCCGGGTTCGCGCGCTACGCGAAGCAATTGCAGGACAGCCTGCTGCGCGCCAGCACCACCGAAGAGGAGGCCGCACGATGAAGACAGCGACGAAACCCGCGGCGCCGCTGCTGAGCCAGCCGCGCGTGCAGCGCGTGCTCTACCCCGTGCTCATCGGCGTCGTGCTGG
>NZ_CALRZC010000007.1:0-85634 GCF_943372545.1 Variovorax sp. YR752
GAGCGAGCAGTCGGGCAGCTACGTGGTCGACAGCGGCCGCCTGCGCGGCGGGCAAAGCAAGTCGAGCGACCACATCGACCGCAGCCTCTTCCTGCAGTACGACTACGCCCACAACCGCGGCACCGACGCGCCGCCCTCGGCCTCGGCCGTCACCGCCAACTGGGGCTGGACCGGGCGCTACTTCGACGACAACTCGGCGCCCTCGCGCGGCTACGGCCTGGCGCTCGAAATGGCCGCGGGCTACACGCTCACCGGCCAGCAGCTGCCCTTCACCCGCACCTACGCGCGCTTTCTCGGCGTGCTGCCGCTGGGCGCGGCCGACGACAAGAACGCCCGCGCGCGCCGCAGCCGGCTGCAGATGCGCCTGGAGGCCGGCGCCGTCGCCGCCAAGGACAGCGCGCAGATCCCGTCCACGCTGATGTTCCTCACCGGCGGCGACACCACCGTGCGCGGCTACAGCTACAAGCAGATCGGCACCGTGCGCGCCGACGGCAAGACCGTGTCGGGCCGCTACCTCGGCGTGGCCAGTCTCGAATGGCAGCGCCCCTTCGTCTACAAGGACAAGCTCACCGAATGGGAGAGCGTGGTGTTCGTGGATGCCGGCGCCGTGGCCGACAAGCCCGGCGAGCTCAAGCCCAAGGTCGGCGTGGGCGTCGGCGCGCGCTGGCGCAGCCCCATCGGCCCCGTGCAGGCCGACCTGGCCTACGGCGTCGACTCGAAGAAATTCCGCCTGCACTTCCGTCTCGGCTTCACCTTCTGACCCGCTCCATGCCGACCACGCCCGCCACAGCCACGCCCCCTCCCAGCCCCCGCCGCCGCTCGCGCACCCGCCGCGTGCTGCGCGCGCTGGGCTGGACCCTGGCGGGCCTGTTGCTGGTCGTGCTGCTGCTCGCCGCAGGCACCTGGTGGTGGCTCGGCTCGAACAAATCATTGGCCTTCGCACTCGCGCAGGCCGCACAGCGCCTGCCCGCGGGCCAGACACTCGAGAGCCGCGACGTCACCGGCTCGCTGCGCACCGGCGGACGCATCGGCTGGCTCAAGTGGCAAAGCGAAACCCTCGCCGTCGAGGTGAACGACGCCACGCTCGGCTGGCAGCTCGCACCGCTGTTCCAGCGCAAGGTGCAGCTCGGCGACATCCACGCGGCGAGCCTGTCGATCGAACGCCGCGGTCCACCCAGCGACACGCCGACCGAGCCGCTGACGCAGGTCGCGCTGCCCGTCGAGGTGGCCGAGGTGCCCTTCCGCATCGACGAACTGCGCTGGGCCGGCCCGCCCCCGCTGAAGGCCACCGGCCTCGCGGGCCGCTACAGCTACCTCGGCGCGCAGCACGCGCTGGACATCGAAGGCGTCGACATCGCCGATGGCCACTACAGCGCCCGCGTGCGGCTGCAGGGCCCGGCGCCGATGGCGCTCGACGCCACGCTCGACGGCCGCGTGAAAGCCCCGCTCGCCGAAGACCGCCACCTCGAGGTGCAGGCCAAGGCCTCGGTGAAGGGCACGCTGGCCGGCCCCAAGGCGCGCCTGCAGGTCGCCGCCGACCTGCAGCCCACCGAGCCCAACGCCGAAGCGCCCATGGAAGCCAAGCTGCGCGCGCAGATCGCGCCCTGGCTGCCGCAGCCTGTGGTCGATGCCAAGGCCGACCTGCGCAACGTCGACGCCGCCAGCCTCTGGCCCGGCGCGCCGCAGACCCGGCTCACCGGCACCGTCGAACTCACGCCCGACGCCGCCACCGGCCCCGCCGCATGGAAGGCCTCGGCCGACATCCGCAACGCCGTCGCCGGCCCGTGGGACCAACAGAAGCTGCCGGTCGAGCAGGTCGAAGCGCAGGTCGGCTTCGACGGCACGACCTGGACCGTGCCCGAAGCCACCGTGCGCGCCGGCGGCGGCCGCATCGACGCCGAAGGCAGCTGGAGCCCCGCGCCCTCGCCCTGGCAGGTGCGCGCCACCGTGCGCGGCGTGCGGCCCGGCGCGCTGTACAGCGAGCTGTCGGGCGCGCCCATCGGCGGGCAGATCAGCGCACGGCAGGCCGAAGGCTCCGACACCCTCGTCTTCGACGTGGCCCTCCGCGCCGGAGGCAACGGCGGCGCCGGCAGCAAGGCGCTGCCCGGCTTCGGCCTCGACCGCGCATTGGCGCAGGGCCAGTGGAAAGACCAGGTGCTCGACCTGCGCACCTTGCGCGTCGAAGCCATGCGCGCCCGCATCGACGGCAAGCTGCAGGTGCGCGTGGCCGACCAGGCCGCCAGCGGCAAGCTCGACCTCTCACTGCCGGGCGGCAGCGCGCAGCTCGACGGCCGCATCGCGCCCACCACCGGCGGCGGCGACCTCAAGGCGCGCATCGACGACGCCGAAGCGATGCAGCGCTGGGTACAAAGCCTGCCGGGCCTGTCGGGCGTGTTCGCGAACGCCAGCGCCAAGGGCAGCGCCCGCCTCGACGCCAGCTGGCAAGGCGGCTGGCAGACCGTGCAACGCCGCATCGAAAACCCCGGCGCCCCCACCGCACGCGGCAGCGCCGAGCCCAGCCTCAAGGCCGCGCTCGCCGTGCCGCGCCTCGACCTGAACCTGCCCGCCGCACAGCCCGACGGCACGGCCACCTCCGTGCAGTTACGCGAACTTCAGGCCGACCTCGCCGGCAGCATCGCCCAGGCCACGCTCACGCTCAAGGGCGAAGCCACCACCGGCACGCAAAAGCTCGCGCTCGACACCCGCGCCAGCGGCGGCCTCGCCAGCGCCAACCAATGGCGCGCCACGCTCGCCAGCCTGCGACTTCAAGCGCAAGACACCGCCACCGCGCGCCCCGGCCAAGGGCCCTGGGTGCTCGAGCTGGGCCGCGAAGTCACGGCCACCGTGCGCGCCGCCGACAACCGCCTCGACGTCGAAGCCTCCGCCGCCGACGCCACCCTGCGCGGCCCGTTGCCCGGCACCGTGCGCATCGACTGGCAGCCGCTGCGCTTCAACCAGAGCGGCGCCGCACCGAACCGCGTGTTCCGCCTGCAATCCAAGGGCCAGATGCAGGGCCTGCCCATGGCCTGGGCCGGCGCGTTCGGTGCCAACGCCACGCTGAGCGAACTCGGCATCAGCGGCGACCTCTTGTTCAACGGCGACTGGGACATCGACGCCGGCGACACCCTGCGCGCCAAGGCCCGCCTCGCACGCCAGAGCGGCGACATCCGCGTGCAGGCCGGCGAGGCCGCGCTCGTCACCCGCATCACCAGCACCGGAACCGGCACCGCGAGCGAACGCACCATGAGCTCGGCCAGCGGCAAGAACGACGTCAACGGCGTCGATCTCACCGCCACCCCGGCCGGCCTGCGCCGCGCCGAACTGCAGCTCGACGCGCAAGGCGACGCCGTGCGCGCCACCCTGGCCTGGGACAGCGAACGCGCCGGCCGCCTCGACGCCGAACTCGGCACCCGCATGCAGCAGCGCAGCGGCGGCTGGCAGTGGGCGCCCGACGCGCCGCTCAACGGCACCCTGCGCGCCGCGCTGCCCAACCTCGGCGTGTGGTCGATGCTCGCGCCGCCGGGCTGGCGCATCGCCGGCACGCTCGACGCCAACGCCACCCTGTCGGGCAACCGCACCGCGCCGCGCTGGAACGGCACGCTCGGCGCCGACCAGCTCGCGCTGCGCGCGCCGGTCGAAGGCCTCGACCTGCGCGACGGCCGCCTGCGCGCCTCGCTCACCGGCGACCGCCTCGAAATTGCCGAGTTCACGCTCAAGGGCGGCGCCGGCAGCACCGCGCGCATCGGCGGCCAGAGCGGCAACCGCAGCACCGCCGCCAGCGAAGCGCGCACCGACGGCGGCTCGCTCACCGCGCACGGCGACCTGAGCTGGGGCAGCAACAACAGTGCGACCAGCACCGGCATCCGCATGGCCCTGCAGGCCGAGCTGCGCGCCCTGCGCGTGCTGGTGCGCACCGACCGCCAGGTGTCGCTGTCGGGCAACCTGCAGGCGCGGCTGGACAACGGCCAGTTCAACGTGCGCGGCAAGCTCAAGACCGACCGCGCCGTCATCATCCTGCCCGACGAGACCGCGCCCAGCCTGGGCAGCGACGTCGTCGTGCGCTCGGCCGCCAAGGACAAGGCGGACGCCGAGGCCGCGCAGCGCGAATCCGCCAAGGCCGACGCCCAGGCGGCCAAGGCCGCCAACAAACCCCAGACCGCCAAGCCACCCGACATCGTCGTCACCTTCGACCTCGGCGACGACTTCGCCGTGCAGGGCCGCGGCATCACCACGCGGCTCGAGGGCGAACTCGAAATCCGCAGCACCCGCCTCGATGCCCCACCCCGCATCACCGGCGAAGTGAAGACCGTGAAGGGCCAGTACCGCGCCTACGGCCAGCAGCTCGATGTCGAGACCGGCATCGCGCGCTTCAACGGCCCGTTCGACAACCCCGCGCTCGACATCCTGGCCATCCGCCCGAACATCTCGCAGCGCGCCGGCGTGCAGATCACCGGCTCCGCGCAGTCGCCCCGCGTGAAGCTCTACGCCGAGCCCGCGCTGTCCGACGCCGAAACGCTGTCATGGGTCATCCTGGGCCGCGCCTCGGCCACCAGCGGCGGCGAATCGGCCCTGTTGCAACAGGCCGCCCTGTCGCTGCTCGGCAAGATCGGCGGCACCACCACCGGCGGCAGCCTGGCCAGCCGCTTCGGTCTGGACGAACTCGGCTTCAAGGGCCCCGGCAACGGCGGCGACCTGCGCGAGTCGGCCGTCACGCTCGGCAAGCGGCTGTCGAAAGACTTCTACATCACCTACGAACGCAGCCTGGGCGGCACCTTCGGCACGATCTTCATCTTCTACGACCTGACGAAACGCCTCACGCTGCGGGGGCAGGCGGGGCAGACGAGCGGGGTGGACCTGATCTATACGGTGAAGTACGACTGAGGGTGCAGACACCCCAAACTGGTAAAGTGCGGGCCGCGCAGCAGCAGCTGCAGCGCGCACCGTCTTCGTAGTTCAATGGATAGAACGGGGTCCTCCTAAGACTCAGATACAGGTTCGATTCCTGTCGAAGGCACCAAAGACCCGGTTCACGGCGTCTCACCACGCATCAAAACCCGCACGTTTCCCCAGCGTAGCGGGTTTTTCTTTGCCTCACGACTGTGCACGGCGTAGCATCCCATCTCACAGAAATACCGTTACTTTTGTCGGTATCCCGGAAATCCCCATGGCGGGATACCGTCAAGGAGTTGAGATGGCACTGACAGACACGTTTGTTCGGCAAGTGAAGGCCACCGAGAAGGCCATCGGAGACAAGTACGCGGACGGTGGCGGCATGTACCTGCTGGTGAAGGCAGCCGGGAAGTACTGGCGGATGGACTATTCATTCAGCGGCAAGCGCAAGACGCTCGCGCTAGGCACCTACCCAGAGATTTCGCTTGCCAAGGCCCGAGAGCGCCGAGCTGCGGCCAGAACGTTACTTGCCGAGGGCGTGGATCCGAGTGCGGCCAAGCGAGAGGAAAAGAAAGCCAGAGCCGACGCAGCGGCGAACACATTCGAGGCTGTGGGGCGCGAATGGCTAGGAAAGACTGCGGCGAAGCGAGCGAGCGGGACGCAGCTCAAGGTCAAGACCTGGCTGGAGAAGGACGTGTTCCCCTTCATCGGCAAGATGCCCATGTCCTCCATCGGTCCACGGGACATCCTGGAACGGGTTGTGCGTAAGCTGGAAGCACGAGGGGCCATCGATACCGCCCATCGCGTGAAGCAGCTTTGCGGGCAAGTGTTTCGCTTCGCCGTGGTGTCAGGGCTGGCAGAGCGGGACGTGACCGCCGACCTGAGCGAAGCCCTGGCCTCGAAAACGAGCAGACACTTCGCTGCCATTACTGAGCCCAAGAGAGTCGGCGACCTGATCCGATCAATCCATGCCTACAGCGGCCATCCCAGCACTGTTGCCGCGCTAAAGCTCTCCCCTTTGGTGTTTGTCCGGCCTGGTGAGCTGCGCACGGCCGAATGGGCAGAGATCGATCTAGATGCGGCCGAGTGGCGCATTGCCGGCGCAAAGATGAAGATGAAGGTCGATCACATCGTGCCCCTGGCGACGCAAGCGGTGGAAATCCTGCGCAACCTCTACCCCATCACGGGCCACGGGCGCTACGTTTTCCCCAGCATCCGCACGGGTGAGCGCCCCATGAGCGAAAACACGATCAATGCCGCACTGCGGGGGATGGGCTACAGCGCCGAGGTCCACACAGCCCACGGCTTCAGAGCAACGGCGCGGACCATCATGGACGAGGTGCTGGGTGAGCGCGTGGACTTCATCGAGCATCAGCTCGCGCACATGGTCAAGGATGCCAACGGTCGTGCGTACAACCGCACCGCCCACCTACCCGCGCGTCGCGAAATGATGCAGCGCTGGGCCGACTACCTGGACAAGCTTGCCGCAGGCGCCGAGATCATCCAGTTCAAGGCAGCCTGACCGATCGCTCGGCGCGCCGCGCCGGCACGGTTGTTCTGTCTGAAACGGGGAAACCTCGGGCGCCTGGGCTTCAACTGGACGCCGAAACAGTCGGTAGCCGAGATGTTCGGGCGCGGTTGGCACGCCATGCACCAGGGCGGCGGGCTTCTGCTGTGTTGCGAAGCGCCGGCCCGCGCGCTCATCTCCGCGCCCGACAGCCACAACCGATGGCTCGGTGAGGATGAATACGTGGTGGAGTCGTCGATGCTCCAGGTAGTGCGCGTGGTAGCTCGCTACCCAAGGTCCGGCGCCTGAATAGCCCGATGGGCGCTAACCTCGGCACTGACCATCGCAGCGCTAACCTGCCGAGGAGACGCTCGCAGGCAACGCGGGATTTTCCCGGGTTCCCTGCGTACCTCGTTGCGTAGTGGCGCCTCGCGTACCCATCTCCGAGCACTCAGCGCTATGGCATCCTCGCCCATCTAACGGTCACTCAACGATTCGAGGCTACGTATGGACGAAGAGGCAAAAGCGGTCGGAGAGATCGCCAAGACAACGGGCAAGGCAATCGACGCAGCCCGCGACGCTGGCGGCTTCATCGCTAAGTTCATCGCCGGGCCCATCGAGCAAGGCGTGGGAATTTTCGAGGACCGGCTTCGATATACCCGATGGGAGCGCCAGCATCGCCTGATGCAGAGAGCCGAAGAGTTTTTGCGCCTGTCGGGCTTGAGCGGCCCCACCCGTGCGGTCCCTCTGAAGCTGGCGCTCCCGCTGATCCAGGGCGCCTCCCTCGAAGACGACGACATGCTTCAGGATCGGTGGGCTGCACTACTCGTCAACGCTGGAAATGCGAGCTTCCCATTCGAAATTCGCCGGGCATACGCTTCAATCCTTGAGCAACTCACGTCGCTTGATGTCGCCGTCTTGGACGCGATCTATGCGCGCCCATTTGAGGCCTGCCAACATGATGGGGTACTGACCTCCGCCCTCCCGAGCGAAGCTTCGATTGCGCCGCAAGGTCAAAGCGAGGTTACAGAACCATCGAGCGATGTGCTAATTTCTTTAGCCAACCTCACCAGAGTTGGTTGCATCCGACCGTCTTTTACTTGGGGCGGGGGCGAGTCGTTCTCGAGGGTGCTTCCGACAGTGGCAGGAAGGGCATTTTTCGATGCCTGCCAAATGCCAGCTTTGAAAGAGTGAGGCCGCGCGATCCGCACGCACCCACCCGGCCCAAGCCACTCACTTTTAGAGTGAGTTGAGATGCGCTGGTTGCCTCGATGCTTCCGCCCTCTCGCTTTGCACTTCGTCTGGATCAAGATATGGAATCGCTCTTCATCAGCTGCCTCGCACTGTTCTTCACCGTTCTGAGCTTTTGGTGGATGCATTGGCGCCCAGGAAAGCTAGAGGTCGGCAACCTGCAGCATTTCGCCGCAGGAAGCGTCCGTTTCGGCAGAACTGACGCTCCGAACGGCTGGATCGTCGGGCTGCCGCTCATCCTGATGAACACTGGCGCAAGCCCCCTTGTATTGGAATCGTTGAGACTTGTACCAGCCAAGGACAATCCCGCCGGGAAATTGATCTTCAATGGCGTCGACACGGTGCTATGGACAGCAGACTCGGACGAAGAGAATGTGCATGACTTTCTCTACCTTCCGAAGATCATCAAACCCAATGACGCACTAGCCGCCAACGTGTCGTTTCTTTGGGCGCCAACCGATGCTCAATATCAAGCTCGGCTCTATCACTTCTTTCTCGAGGCGAAGATCTCCGGCACGAGGGCTTGGCAGAAGGTGAAAGACATCGAGCTGAATTTCGCCGGCTCCAACGACGACACGCTCTACGAACTTTCCGCGTTCTACAAGGTGTACCGCTATGCGCCCAGTGCATAGACTTCGTCCATCTACGCTTCCCGCCCGAACTGCATCACCACGCCGGCGGTAGCTAGGCCCACCATGCGAAGCTCGCGCAGCGTGAGGTCGAGGCGGGTATCGCCTACCTCGGGCGTCCCTCCGCCGCCGGGCACGAACGTCATGGAGACCGCGCGACCCTCAAGGCTGGCGGCACAACAAGCGGCAACTTCGTGGCGCAGCCCGCGCTCAGCAGCGTCACGCGCTACAGCAATCTGTAGTTGGCATCTTGACTCAGTCCTTCAGCGCGAGCGCGCCAGATGCGGTAGTGAAGCAGTACCTAGGCGCCAATGCCAGCGACAGGCCCTTGCACATGCGGATGCCACACTTCGCCCGCCCTGCTTGCCTTGGCAAGTCGCTCAAGAAACTGCTTCGGCAGCGCTCCTCCAGGCGGATGCGAACAGAGCATCCCAGTAGGCGAGACCTGCGTAACCACAATCCCTGCGCCGTACCCCGCGAGTCGATCGAGAGCTTCGGCCACAAACAACGGCATGCCTGGCTGAGTCACTTCGATCCACACGGTGACATTCTGGTCCATGCGATTTGCTGCGTCGATGGCAGCAGACAACAACTCAGCCGCCCTCCCCGTGGTTATTGCAGCCGTCGATCCAGCCGCGCTGATGGTCAAATGCATGACGGAAAAGTTCCAATCCAGGGAGTCGCTCCAGATTTTCGGATGAAACATGTCAGCTACTGCGTTGAGCGCGGCTGCATCGGTAGCATTGAATCCCATGGACACCCCTTAGTGATGAAGATTCGCTATGGTATTGGACAACTCGTCTGGGGCTCATGACGTGTGCCTCTCACTCCAGCAAGTCGAGGCCGATGCGCGCTGAGCATCAATGTACGTCGCAACGTCTGGGATGTAGGCAACCCATTCCCCTGACTCCCCCAGCTTGAACATGGGAAACGGCAAGTCTTTCTTGTAGATCTTGTTCTGAACAGTCCTCGCTCCAAGGCTGAGCAGGTCCGCGACCTCCGAGAGCCGCAGTACTGGTCGTCCATCGGTCATCAAAAGAAGCATCATTTCTGTCTTCACGGTATCAGCCCTCATGTACTCGATCGAGGACACGGTGGCGCCTCGATCCTGAGTGGTGCGCGAGAATCACTCAAGCTTGGTGATCAGGCGTTAAGACTTGGAGCGACCGATGGATATGCCAAAGCCAGTTGACCCGTCAACGACGATCAGCCGCTACGTGAGCTTCGCAACCTTCCTGAGCATAGTGCGGACCAGGAAGATGTATTTCCCGGCTGCTGGCACCTTCAGCGACAAGCATGAAGGCAGTGGCACGGTAATCGACGAGATGCACCTTGACGGATTGTTCGACGCGCTTCACGCACTGGTGAACTATCGCATGACCGCGTCTCTTGGGATCGGTGTCACACCGGAGAGGCGCGAAACGCTCAAAGCTGAAGCCGAGGCTATTGAAAAGCGCCGGCGAACAATCCAAACGCCGTTTGGCGCCCTCGATGTAACTCCCGAGCGCAAGTATCGGCAGATCCTCGCGGCTCTTCGCCTCTCCCTAGACGTGTCGTGCTGGCATGAAAACATCGATGAGAGCCTCGCGATGTGGAAAATCTACGGCGGATCCGCGGAGTCGGTATGCATACGGTCAACCGTTGGTGCGCTCGACTCGGCGCTTCAGCTCGAACCAGACGCCCGAAAAGTCGTGGCGCGGGTGAAGTACATCGATCACCAGCAAGACTGGTTTGAAGACGGTCACGCGTTCTCCTCGGTGACGCACAAGCAGAAGCCCTACTCGTTCGAACAGGAGGTGCGGGCTATTGTGTGGAACCCTGGATCTGATCCTTTCGAGCCTCGCGCTGCAACGGGAAGTCTGGTCGATATTGACCTGCACAAGCTTGTTACCAGTATCCGCCTATCCCCCGAGGCACAGCCGTGGTTCAGGGCACTGGTGGCGGGCGTAGTTGCAGACGACCTGAAAGTTGAGATCGAACAGTCGATCATCAGCCGTGACCCGATACTCTGAGGGCGCCATGGGCTGGACGATTGCTGCGCCTCCGCACGGTGCGGGTCAGCCTCTCTCTGCGTCAGCGGAACCGCACACCCTGACTGATGTGAGTTTGCACATGAGCAGCAAGCAAGAAGCCGGACGGCGGCCCTTCGAAACCGATGCCACGCATCGTGTCGTCAGTACTTCCCTGCGGATGAATGAAAAAGCGCATCCCCTCCTCGAAGCCTTTCTCGCGCCTGAGGGCTTCATTCAGTAGGTCCACATACTGGCTTGGCGTTACCTGGCGCACATCTTTTTCCTCGGAGTGGCGCCGTCAGTATGGCTCCGAATCGGTAGGCACTTGACGCCATATTTGATTTGGAACTACCATATCTAAATGGACAAACCAATATCAAGCCGAGGTGGAGCGGGACGCGGCCAAGGCAGAAAGCCCCTTGACGGTGAATCGGCAATGAAGCCCATCTCAATCAAGATGACCGACGCACAGCGAGACAAGCTGAAAAAGCTTGGCGGGGCGCCTTGGGTGCGCGAGAAGATCGACAGAGCAAAGGAGCCGATCGATGACTGAGTTGATGACGTTGGAGCACATTGCCGAAATGCATCACTGCTCACTACGTCACGCCCGGGATGTGGTCGTGAAACTACCGGGCTTCCCAGCCGAAGCGCCGACAAGTACGCCCAGGAACAGGCTTTGGCTTCGATCCGAGATTTCGGCGTTCATCCATCGCCGATAACGTGTTGGCCTGCCACGTAAACGCAGGCTACAAAAGGCGACGGCCCAAGGTGGTACGAACACCAAGGACCGTCTAACCACAACGTGCAACTCTGAAAGGACCGCACATCATGGCTATCATCAATATTAGCAAGAAGCTCCAAAACCGAGCTGAAGCAGCCGCCAGCGGTGCGGCCAGCATTCACGACATTCGCGCCTGGATCGTTTCGGCCGACGCAAAGCTGGAAATGGCGTATGACGCCGCTGAAAATGGCGAGCCGGTCGATGTGCTTCTGGATCACATCTGCCACTCAGTAATGCTGGAGCCGGTTCGCATCATCCACCGTGAGAACCTGACGCAGGCTGACGCCCAGCGTGTCTACGACAGCCTGTTCCCTGCACTGGCCTGCATCCAAGGCGCCATCAAGCTGGCTGACGGTACGGTCCTGCAGCACACACTGGAAGAAGCCTTCGAGTTGCTGGATACCGCGCAGACGGCTCTCGACCCAGTGAACGAGGCTGTTCGCTCTCTCGCTGATGGCGACGAGTACTCGCCGGATCACCCGCATGCGGCACCCATCGCTGCGCCCGCCCCCGGAGAACGTGGCGCACGTATGGAACGAGGTGCAGCATGACCACTGCGCCGTCTTCGATTCACGCCGCCGATAAAAGCGCGGAGCGTTCGCCCTGCAACGTCGTGCCTTTCCCTGCGCGAGCGGTTACGGCTCAAGTCAAAGCTATCCGCAGAAGGAGAAAGGCCAAGGGCTCCAACGTACTGAAGTTCACCGGGCTCACGCGCTACAACTACGACCGCGAAACACTACTTGCCAAGCACAAGGAGTGCATGCAGAAAAAGGTCATCGACCTATTCGGCCAGCTCGTCAACGGCGAAGTAACGGGGTTGGCCCTCTCCGTCACTAAGGGCGGGCCGCTGAGCGGTGTCGAGACAACCTTTCATGGCCTGCTGGCTGAGGAATACAACCTCACACGCAAGATCGCAAAAGGCGTCTTCGAGTACTCCTATGAACGGTTGCTCGAAAAGGGGATGCATGTATGGGCCAACGAAGAATAGGCGGCGTGAGATTCTGATTTTTGAAGGCGCTGGGGGTTGCTCCCGAACATCCGTTTCCCTGACGGACTGCGCCAACTCCCTCGATCCTTGAAAGAACTGCCGTGAGCGATGACCTGCCAATCCATACGGAATTCGAAGCCATGACCATTGCTCTTGCCCGCGATGGAGATGCAGAAGCGGGGATGGAAGCACTGCGGCTTTGCGCGACGGGGTTGTACGCGAACAACCTATCAGAGCCGATGCGCTTCTACCTAGCCCAGTGCTTGCTCGACCTCACCGACGGGATTCAGGCTGATCGAGCGATGAATGTGGAGGTCGAGCGAGGGAAGGGGCGGCCTACCAACCCATTCCCCGAATGGGAAACACCACTTGCTGCATTCGGCGCCCTCCTTCATCGACGCGGGTACATCGCTGCGCGAATTGAAGAAGCGATGAGCGATGCGCGCCGAGCGACCGAAGGCAAAGACTTGGATTCAAGGGAGGCCCGCCGCATTCGAAAGAAATACGCTGCCATGGAACTACTGGATGACGATCTTCTAGCCCACCTGTGCGGTGATCAAAAGATGCGGGGAGAAATCGGAAAATTTCCCCCCGTGCCCTAGAGGCGTCACAACGGAACACTTCATATCAGCCGCGAAGGAGGCGGCCGATATGTCACACAACACTCCGTCATTCGACGCACTACCCAACAGTGCTTTCATCCGCGTCGCGCAGTTGGTGCAAAGCCCTAAACGGCCAAATGCCCCAGCTCCTCTACCCTTCAGCGCCCCAACTTTATGGCGAAAAGTTAAGGCGCGAACCTTTCCCGCCCCCTGCCGGATCTCTGAGCGAGTAACCGCATGGAAGGTGGGCGACGTGCGCGAATGGATCGCGGCTCAGACGGAAGGAGGTGCGCAATGACCGACCTTCTCAGTCCGAACAGCGCGCCGACGCTAAACCCTATCGCCAGCCGTGGAAGCGCCGTGAAAGAGCAGGAGCGACGCATAGTCGCGGCCCTCAGGCTGCGCCCAATGACGACCGATGATTTTCGAAAGATCGGCATCTTTCAGATCAGTGCTCGTATCTGGGGCCTACGCGCACAGCAATACGCGATCACCACGGATCGCATCACCGTTGTCGACCGAGACGGATACGCACATCCCCGCGCCGCGCTCTACACATTGGTTTCGGAACCGGACGGAGGCGTCAAATGCTGACCCAGCAAATGGAAACGCCTGGAGAAGCGGTGGCAGCCGCAACCCAGGCGCAAAAACTAAGCACTAACGAAGCAATTGTCAGCGAACCATCGGCAAAGCTCAAGGCCTTGCTGATGGAGCGTGCCGCACGAGCTGGCGTAAACGTCTACGAGATGGGATCGGGCGGCTATGCCGTGGGCTGGTGGGCACGCAGTCGAGAGGTTCCGGACCTTCGAGCGCTCAGCCGCTGCCTCACGCAGTTGGGTGTCGCAGCATGAACGCCGCCCAGCACACCACAGGATCGGCTGAGGATGGCCAACGGCCGAAATAGCGGCAGGAAGGGCGATTCCGGGCGGGATTCGGGTGGGTTCGTCGCCCTCCCCTGGTCCGTGCTCGATTGCCCCGCCTACGCCGCTCTAAGCCATCCTGCGCGCTCCCTGCTGCTGGAGATCGCGCGGCAGTTCGTCCGCGACAACAACGGGCGACTGCTGGCCTCCGCTGCCCACCTTTCAAAACGGGGCTGGAACAGCGCTGATGTGATCACCCGTGCCAAGCGCGAATTGTTGGCAGCCGGCTTCATCCACGAGACCGTGATGGGCCACCGACCAAATAAAGCAAGCTGGTATGCCGTCACGTGGCGGGCATTGGACCGCCTGCCCGGCTACGACGACGGCGCTGCTCAGACCTTTGTGAGAGGCGCCTATCAAAACGCAGGGCTTAGACCGTCTCGCGGTGTAGAGAGGCGCGCCATTGCACCGTCTCACGGCGTAGGGAAGGCCCGCCCTACACCGTCTCACGGTGCTATCAGCCCCACTTTTCAGGCTCTCTCTACACCGTCTCACGGAAACCATCTAGAGAAGCCATCTCCTGTGTTGAGAACCTCGCATTGAAAGCAAGTCATGAACGAACACATCCCGCACTTGAACATCGAGACCTTGGACAACGGCAACCTGAGGCTGGAGAACGAAACGGTGGGCGACAGCTATGTCGTTGACCTTCATCCGATCCACGTCCGCCTTCTTGCTGAACGGCTCGGTCTGATCGCGAGTCCTTCTGAACCGAGCGCTGATCAGCCCACCCTTGCCGAACAGGCACGAGACATCGACCGGCTGAAACGGGACATGCTTCGTGTTCGACAGCACGCCTTGCAACTCCAGCACAAGTTTGCGACTGGTGCAGATTGGGCGCATGCGGATCTCACCTTTGAAATGTGCCTGATCAACGCGCTTGTGGATCTGCTGGACATGGCGGTGGATGACTTCGTGGACGATTTCACGCCGCACGATCCAGCGCCCTATCCGTCCCCTCCCTCGAACCAACTGGAGCCAGGCGTTGAAGCCGACAAGCGCGGAAGGAAAACGCGAGATGGCGCCACGCCGGAAATAGTCGGCACACAGACCGAGCCGCTATTTGCCGAGGTGCGAGAGTGAGAGGAATCTCAGAGCCTCAACCCGATGCACGGGGCACGCCCCTGGCAGATACCGCCGTACTGCTTCTGAGCGCCGCGAGATCGAGGGCCATAGTGCTTTCAGGCGATCTGCGCGTCAACGAAAAGGACGCAGCATCGCTGCTTGGATACTCCGGCGAATATCTCAAGAAGATGCGTCAAGAGGGGAAGTCGCCGCCGTTCTTCCTGCGAGGCGTTGGCGGCGGAAGGATCAGCTATCGCATCACAGACATGGCGCAATGGATCGATGAGCGGCAAGAGAGCGGATAGATGAAAGAGCGCGACCAGTCCCAAAAACGGGACCAGTACCGATTTCGGGACCTCTCCCAAACGCCGGATTCCATCTTATTTTCTTGCTGCTTTCCGCGACAAAACGGGATGTAGCGGGATGGATTTGTGAGGGCCATCGGAAGATCATGGATGAATGTCCAATGATGCGCAACGCAATACATCGATGCCTTTCACCAAGGTGTCGCACGGCGACGGAACCATTCGGATCTTGCGGCTTCCCGCGGTCATCAATCGGGTCGGTCTGTGCCGCTCATCCATCTACAACCGCCAGCGCGCCGGAGACTTTCCTCCTGCGGTGAAGCTCGGCCCGCGCGCTGTGGGATTCGTAGAGGATGAAATTGACGCCTGGCTGCAGGCAGCCTGTGGCCGTCGCGAAGGCGCAGGCGCATGACGGAAGTTCTAGCGTCCGAGGCGGTCGCGATCACCCATCACTTCGGGGGAGGGGTTTACGCCAAAGAAACGCACATCGCTGCCGGCCTCATTCTCATCCAGCACAAACATGAACACGATCATCTTTCGGTGCTGGCCTCCGGCACAGTCGAACTGTTGATTGACGGCGTGCGGAGCGAGATGACGGGCCCGGCCTGCCTAACGATCACCGCAGGCAAGCATCACGGCGTGAAGGCGCTCACTGATGTAGTTTGGTTTTGCATCCATGCGACCGACTGCACCGACTCGCACAAAGTAGACGAGGTGCTGATTGCCGCGCCAGATGATGCCCTTATGGGCTCGATGATTCAGGAGCTGCAACAGTGACTGCGCCGCGCATCCTCCTCATCGACGAAGGAATCGCCGTTGGCCCGATGCAAGTGGCATTGGCTGCACATCCAGAACTGTGGGACCAAAACACCGGCAGAACCGCACCGGAGACCTCGCCTCATCACGGCCTGTCCGACATTTGGGCTCGCTACGCAGATCCGTCCACAATGAATGAGGATGGCTCGCACGATTCGGTTTGGTATCCGTGTGCAGACCTCCTGCCGGTGAGAGAGATCGTGTACGGCCTCATGGCCAAAGTCCGCGGTGAGCGTCTGGGTGGCGTGCTCATCACGCGCATCAAGCCCGGGAAAATCTGCAAGCCTCACACAGATCCCGGCTGGCACGCCCGTTACTACGACAAGTACGCCATCCAAATCGAGGCAGCACCCGAGCAGACCTTTCATTTCGAAGGGCAGTCACTTGTGACCAAGCCCGGCGATCTGTTCTGGTTTGACAACTCGTTCACGCACTGGGTCACGAACGACAGCCAGCGCGACCGAATCACCATGATCGTCTGCATCAAGACGGGGAGTAACTGATATGCCATGGAGCATTGCAGCACCAGTAATCGGCGCGGTAGCCAGCAGCGCGCTTTCGGACAGTGGCGGAGGTGGTGGCGGAGCCGGGTCACAAACCCAGAGCAAAGAGCCGTGGGCGCCCGCGCAACCGTGGATCATGAACAACCTGATGCAAGGTCAGAACCTGCAGAACGCCTACACAGCCCAGCCGTTCAGCGCCTTGCAGAACCAGGCCTATGCCAATCAGGGAAACCAGAGCAACTACATGCGCGCTCTGGTTCCCGGCCTTCTTACCCAACTCAGTCAACAGCCGCTCGCCTATGACCGGTCGAATCAGAACGCTCGACCGCAAGCCTTCGACTTCGCCAGCGGTGACACGCTGAAGGGGCTTTTGGCTCAAATGGCGAGCGGCCAAAGCAATGCACCCCCGATCCAGAACACGCCCCAGGTGACTCCGCCGAAGGCCGACGAAGGCGCATTCGCTCAGCAGAACGGCATCGTCTCTGGCATGAACATGAGCAGCTTCGACGGCCAGAACATGTATGGCTCGGGTGGCTATGGGACGTTCAAGTACGGCATGCCGACGCCTCAGCCTGGCACGCAGCAGTACCGCGACATGTCGGCCTACTTCGCCAATGGCGGCGTGGACCCGAACAACTACTACGGCAAGGGTGCCGACTACAAGGACTCGAACGCCAATCCGCTGGCTTACATGTGGGGCGGCGGTCAGGTCAATGGCGGTGTTGGCATCGGCGATACCGGCGCGAACGCGGCTGCTTCGGCCTCTGGCAACGACGGTTGGTAAGGAGAACTGAAATGGCAGGCTTCGGCGATCAAAACCCATTCCTGGGTCAAAACAACCCCTACCTTCAGCAGAACATCGACAAGGCCCAGGGCGATCTCGTTCGGAACTACAACCTGACGACACAGCCGGCCTACAACACCGCCATGGTGAAGTCGGGTTCTTTCGGGAATGCGGGCGTTCAGCAGATGAACGAGAACGCGCAGAAGAACCTGCAGGGCTCGCTCGGCGACGTGTCCAACAGCATGCGGATGCAGGACTACAACAACCAGCAAGGCATGTACCAGTGGGACCAGGGTTTCAACCGTCAGCTGTTTAACGACGCCTATTCTCAGAACATGAACAACCTGACCACTGGCGTCGGGCTGCTCGGAACACTCGCCGGCTACAACTCCAACGACCTGACCAACGCGAACAACATCCAGAACACGCCGTTCAACTACTGGTCGCAGTTCTCAAATCAGGCCAACGCGCTGGGCCAAGGCTACGGCACGCAGACCAACAACATGGGTAGCTCAAGCAATCCCGCGCTTACCGCGATGGGCGGTGCGATGCTCGGCTCACGTGCTTACAACGCATGGCAGAACGCAAACGGCGGCAACACCTACCAGAGCGTTAACCAAAACGCCCAGAGCAACGGCTACGGCGACACGTTCCAGCAAAACGGATACTCCGGCGATCAGAGCTACGGCTAGGGAGAAATGAAGATCATGGCAAAGACCATTCCAAGCATCCCAGTAGTAGACAACGGCAGCGCGAAAGAAGTGTTCGTGAGTGAAGCGGTCGGCCTCATTCACAACCTGGGCAACTATCACATTTCTTTCGCGGGCCTGATTGCAGATCACAGTAATCCGGAGGCGCCAATGGCTCGCTTGGTGAATCTTCGACTCGTCATGCCTATGGAGGCTGCTCACTATTTGGCAGATGAGTTGATAGGACACGAGAGGGCGCGTCACGCGCTTGCTAAGGCGGCAAGGGGAGCGTGATGGCACTAGAGAGTGCATACCGAATGGCACGGGACCATAGATTACCTACAACCGAGGCCCCGAATTTCGCATGCGCAGAGGGCACAGCATGACAGCCTCTGCGACGCAAGGGCACGCTCTGCAGCTCGTCCAGAAAGCACACGCGGACGGCACTAAAGAGACGGAGGCGGAGGTGGTGGGCCGCTCCCTGGCCGATTCCGCGGTCAGCGCCGGCCTGATGGCAATGGCCTACAGCGCCCATATTGGCGGGGGAAGCTCGGTCAATGCCAACATTGCCGAAGTGCGGCGAATCACCGCGGCGGTGAAGGACGGCGACCTCTCGGACCTTGAGGGGATGTTGGTCGGTCAAGCGGTGGCACTGCAGACCATGGCGGCCAACTTCGCCCATCGAGCACAGATCCAGGACAAGCAACGCAACCTGGAGGCGTTCTACAGCCTCGCGTTGAAGACGCAGGCGCAAAGCCGGGCAACGATTCAGGCACTCGTGGAACTGAAGTTTCCCCGGCAAGTGGTTTTCTCAAAGAACGCGAACATCAACAACGGCCAGCAGCAGATCAACAACGGGGTTCCCTCGCAGGCGGAGCAAACCGAATCCACGCAAAACAAAATTTTGGAGAGCAGCAATGGCCAATGGCTGGACACAGGAGCGCCGGGAACGGCAATCCCTACTCATCCGCACCTGGCGACCGTGGGACAAGGCCACCGGGCCGACAAGCCCAGAAGGAAAAGCAAAGGTGTCGCGTAACGCCTATACCGGCGGCGCGTGGCGCGAGCTGCGAGAGCTTGCCAAGGAAACGAATGCACTGCTTCGTGAGCAGCGTGACGCAGTAGAAGCCTTGACCTAACGCCAAGGAGACCTGCTATGTTTTTCGAGATGAAGACGACGAACACCCCAGTTCAGGGTTTGCTCGCAATCAAGGTCGAAACGGCCAAAAAGAGGATTGCGACCGTACCCCTCAAACAGAAGAAGCAAGCCCCGCCGAAGCGCGATTAAGTGATTCGTGATCGCCAAAAACAAGAATCGCGGCCACGTGTCAGCCGGCGCTTTGACCTTGGTCGAGGTGTCGCTTTCGGCCTGGCGGAAAGACGGTCGGATTGCTTCAACCGGCACCCGGCGCCCGGTTCTACCAACGCCGAAATGGCCGAGCGCGCGGACGCCTCGGAACGCACGATCAAGCAGGCCAAGGTAGTGCAAGAGAAGGCGGCATCCAGGATCCCATCACTTCAGCCGAGCGCATCCTTGGCTAGCCACGGCAGCGGCCCCGGCTTGGGCGCCGAGGCTGTAGCCCTTGGCATAGTCTGCGTTGTCAAACTTTCCGTGCACCATCGTTGATCGGAAATTGCATGTGGTGTTGACTGTAGCTGCGTAACCGTCCTGTTGCCCCGCAGATTCCCAGTCTTTTGAATCGCAGGCGGACAAGGCAAGTGCGCCAGCCAGAAGGACCATTCGCATTTGAAAATACATCTCAGACTCCGGACATCGCCCGGCCTTTTGGTTTTGTAGCCCTCCCGATGGAGGGTTTCCGGGACGACCTTGCATTTCGCGACAACTACGCGCGCGCGACGGTGACCGAGCCTAACGGCGCATCATTCCATTTCTGTCAGCCTCCAAAGCCCATGCAACGCGGGCCACTGGTAGCCAGTGGATCACATACGCTTGAGCCGATTCACCAAGCGCAGCGAATCGGCAACCTCGGCGATATGCAGCGCATCTTGATCGACAAAATAGGATCGCCCAATCTTGACCGGCGCTGGAACGATGCGCCCTTGACGCACCCATATGCGCAGCGTGTTCCGGGCCGGTGGCGGGCTGAAGCGGAGCGCAGCCCAAGCATCTAGGGTTATCTTTGGGCGCATTCAGCTGTCCTTCGTTCGTCGTGGGTGCCTAGCTACATCTCTAGTCGCCGTGAGGAGAGTCCGTGATCTCTCTCCAAAATTTCCAGCAAGCTGTCCTTTCCGCACAGGTGCCCGGCACCGCAAAAAACCATCACCGACGATCCCGTCGCCGCCTCTTCCGCGATCTTTGGTGCCCAAGCTTGATTGCGGCGCTTGTACATGGCATTGTGGATCGCTGGCGTTGTGTCCCTCTTGGTCATCTCTGAGAGCTTCTTTACGTCGTGGCGGCGCCATGCGTTGTACGTGGTATCGAGGTTCTTCTGCGCTTGCAGCGAATTGGGAATGCGCTTGCGCAATGTGGCGACATAGTCTGCCAGCGGCACCTCGGAGAAGCTTCCCAAAAAATCCGAGGCCCCCTCCAGCTCTCGCATTGATTGCTCGCCGTACCACTCTGCCAAGAGTGCCTCCACGCCGAGCGAAAAACGAAGTCCCATCTGCCCAGCGGCGAGCCACGCGCCCAGCAAATTGCAACGATCAAGAGCGGGTAAGGATGTGGTTTCCCAGTATTTCGAGATTACCGCCAGAACATCAGCGGGCAATTGTGTTGGCGAGAGGTGCGACGGAGTCGCAAAAACTCCTTGAGCTTTCGCCTGGTGCGTCTCCACGTAGTGGACCTCAGCCGATTCAAATGCTCGTCGCATCGCGACTTGCCACTTTTCCTGTCCGACCGACACGATATGCATGGTCCCCATGATTCGGACATTCGTCCCTTGAATCTGATACAGCACTGCGGCGCCTCCTCGTGAATGGCTTGATTGTCAGACACTTCATGTCGCGACACGAGCAACGTTGCCCTAGAACACTACCCGCGTCGGAGCCGATTTACCAATCGGTCCCCTGCCATGACCTCGGCAATGTGCCGTGCCCCAGGCTCCACGTACCAGGTCTTTCCAATCTTGATTGGGGCTGGGATGATGCGTCCCGCCTTCACCCACAGGCGTAATGTCCGATCTGCTGGTGGTGGGTCGAACTGCTGAACGGCCCATTTGGCCAATGAGATTTTGAGAGCCATTTCAAGAGGTCCTTGAGCATTATCTTCAGGCCCATCCTGCCGAATATGCCTCGGATAGGGCAACGCCGCCCAGCCCGAAGAAGTCACAATGTCGCCATGCCTGACATCACATCAATCCTCAAAGCTGAAATCTCTCGCGTAGCTCGGAAAGAGGTCCGCGCAGAAATCGAAACGCTCAAGAAGGCC
The DNA here is from genome assembly GCF_943372545.1 of Variovorax sp. YR752. Taxonomy (NCBI): domain Bacteria; kingdom Pseudomonadati; phylum Pseudomonadota; class Betaproteobacteria; order Burkholderiales; family Comamonadaceae; genus Variovorax; species Variovorax sp. YR752. The sequence goes on from NZ_CALRZC010000007.1 coordinate 21,131, forward strand.
TCGACAAGCCATCGCTCAGCAATTGCAGACCTGCGCCGGCAGATTAGCGCGCTGGAGAAGGAATTGCGGCGCGTCAGCAAAGGCACTACACGCCAAGCCGCTGCGGCGACACCAGACGATGCAGACGGCTCAGACACAAAGCGCCGATTCAGTGCAACCCGCCTTGCGGGACATCGGGCCAAGCTCGGACTCTCCGCCGCAAGCTATGGAGCGCTTGTCGGTGTTTCGGGCCAGACGATCTATCACTGGGAGCAAGGCAAGGCACGTCCGCGTGCGGCCCAGCTCGAAAGTCTGGCGACGGTGCGAAGCCTTGGGGCGCGTGATATTGCGGAGCGCTTGGCCGCTCAATGATCCAGCCGTTTGGCGGCTACTGTAGGGCGCAACTCACTCGCAGTCAGTCGTCACGACACAGCCCTGGGCGACCTCCCCACACGTCCGGGGAGCAATGGAGGGTGGTTGCCTCTGTGTGCAGCGCCAAAGTGACGGGTTTTGCCACCCGATTGCTGCTTGCCATTGCAACCAGCAATGAGGCGAGCAGACAGAAGGCCGGGATTCTGGAAGTTGTTACCAAGAAACTTAGCAACTATTAGCCACTTGGACGAAAACCGAGGGAAACGGGCTCTTCGCCGGCATCCTGCAAGTCTGAGGTCGGGCCCAAGAACAGGCTTTCCGCTTGACTCGGGACGCGCGTCGAGTGACAAAGCAGTGGTGTGCCCTGCCCCGGCCTTCCACCGCCTTTTTTGAGCATCCTCAAACTCTCCATCCCGTGAGTGCGCCGCAGGAAGCTGGCCAGCAGAGCGAATGGAGGTTCAAGCTTCGTCTTCAATCAGGCGAGCACCGTCTGAATCTGGACGCGCTACCGAATTCCGCTTAAAGAGATAGCAGGTACAAACCCCTAGCGCAAATTCCTAGGCATTCCGGAAACTCAAAGCGTCCGGCTTAGGATGAGGAGTAGGTCTTGAATAAATTCGAGGGATATAAATCCTGTTTCGATGCACAGAGGCTTGTTAAGCCATGGTAGCTGTGCCCAAAAAGCGCCGCCCTCCAGCGAAACGCACAAGTTCCGCCACGACGGCCACCACGGCTGCACCGTCTGTCGAGTCTTTCGACGCAGAATCTCCTCTTACCCCGAAGGCATATCCGGAACTTGTATTCGGATTGGTTGGCCCTGTGGGTGTGGATCTTGATCCGGTGATCAATGCTCTCTCGAAGGAGTTGAAGATCGCGCAATACCGGACCCAAACCATTCGTCTCAGCGAACAAATTCAACGGTTCTTCGGAACGGATCACAGTAGAGACGCCGAAGACGAGCGGATCGTCAGTCTCATGGACGAAGGTACTCGTTTACGAGAGGGAAGCGAGCGAGGCGACGCTGTCGCCCTGCTGGCAATCGCTGAAATTCGTCGCGTCCGCGCGGAAGTACTTGGTGGACGGGCCGAAAAAAACGCCTACGTACTGCGCTCTCTTAAACATCCGCACGAGGTGCAGACCCTTCGCCAAGTCTACGGTAAAGGATTCTTTCTAATTTCCGTCTACTCTCCGCGCGATGTGCGTGTCAGTGCCATGGCAGAGCGAATCAGCAAAGCGCTGTATGGCGCCTCAAAAGGCGCCAGAGCAAAGGCGGAGAGCATTGTGGAGAGGGATGAGATTGAGGAAAACACAAAGCTTGGTCAGGACGTGAAGGATGCGTTCCCGCTTGCAGATTTGTTTGTAGATGGGAGGAACAAGACTGCACTAGCAAACCAGATTTCGCGCTTCGTCGAATTGCTCTTCGGGAATGTTTTCCATACTCCGAGTCGAGACGAGCATGGCATGTACCATGCGCGTTCTGCAGCCCTGCGTTCTGCAGACCTCAATCGCCAAGTAGGTGCTGCAATCCTTCGGCCAGAAGGAGACTTAGTTGTCGTCGGTTGCAACGATGTTCCAAAGGCAGGCGGGGATCTGTATTGGCCTGAGGATGCCGGTGATGCGAGGGATTTTCAGAAAGGTGTTGATGCGAGCGCTGATCAGCGCGTGCAGGTGCTTGGCGAGCTGATTGAAAGATTCAAGGAGCACGGACTCCTTTCGAACAACGCAGCATCAGAGAAAACCGACAAGTTCGTGCGAGAACTAATTTCGGGGTCCAAGAAGGTTGTTCTCAAGGGAACAAACGTCATGAATCTTTTGGAGTTTGGACGAAGTGTTCATGCGGAAATGGCTGCTCTCACTTCCGCTGCGAGGCTAGGAGTTTCGGTTAAGGGGGCAACGCTGTTCTGCACAACGTTTCCGTGCCACATGTGTGCCCGCCACATAGTGGCGAGCGGCATCAAGCGAGTTGTCTATGTGGAGCCGTACCCGAAGAGCAAAGCCAAACTTCTTCACCCAGACGCTATCAGCGTCGACCCCACGGTTCCCTCCACAGATCTAGTCAACTTCGAGCCCTTCGAAGGAGTCTCCCCACGGCAGTATCAAGAGATCTTCGACTCGGCAGATCTCAGAAAAGACGCTGACGGACGCGCTGTCGAGTGGAGGCTCAACAGCGGCACGCCGAGAATCTTGAGGTTTCGCAACACATACATGGCCATCGAAGATGCGATCGTCGCCTTCGAAGTGCCTCGTCTTGCCAGGGCTCTCGGAATTAGTCTAGAGTTGGAGTTTGACGAATCAAGGAGCACGAATGACCATGAAAAAGCACACAAGCCTCGCTGAGCAAGTCAAGCAAGCTCAGACGGTCGTGAGCGGTTGGTCTGAAGCGAAGCGCTCATCGCTTCATCTTGACGGCGTCGATGTGTTTCTCAATCGAAAATCGACGACGCACAGGACGCCGCAAAGCTCCCTTCAAGAGCCTCGCTCCAAGAAGGTTGCGGCATAGGTCTTGCGATTGAGGATTTGCTGTCCTCTCTGCTTGGCCCTCATCGGCGTTGCATTAAAGCGACGCAGTAGATTTTCGCGGTATTTTTCCCGGTACTTCTACTGGGGGGCCGAAGAAAGTCCAACAACCATGCGCCCTACAGCCTGATTTTCGATTCCTGTCGAAGCACCACATCCAAGGCCTGGGACTTCCCAAGCGCCTTTCGGCTCCCCCAGTGACACAGTGCCTTCAATGGCCTGCCTCACCCCAAGCACGTCATCACGTGCCTGGAGTTCGAGGGTTTCAGGCGTCTCGGAGACTCACGCCTGCGAGCGCACGTTGTCGCGCGATCTCACGGACATCCGCCCACCATGTGGACCACCGCTGCGCGACCTTGTCCGCCGTGAAGCGCTCTGCGGACGCCAATGCGCCGAAGCGAAGGTCATACGCTTTCTCGGGGTCCTCCAGCAGCGCCACGATCGCATCGGCCATCGCGCCGACCTCTCCGGGAGGAACCAGGATGCCGGCATTCCGGCCCTCCAGCAAATCCTTCGGACCGTACTTCACGGAAAAGGCCACCAGCGGGCGCGCGTGGGCCAGGCACTCCAATCCGAACAACGAGAAACCCTCCTCGCTGGACGCCATCACGCCGAGACTCGACGCCCTGAAGAGGGTGGCAACGTCACTCGCGTAGCCGTGGACAAAGATGCTCCCCGCCAGACCGGCGGCGTCGACGCGTGCCTGGAGCGCCGCCTGCAGAGGGCCGACGCCGTAGTTGTGCAACTGCGCATCCGGGATCTTTCGGAGGACGCGCTCGAACACCTGAAAAAGCAACTCATGCTGCTTCTTCGCTGTGTAGCGCGCCAGATAGATCACCCGTTTCTCCGGCAAAGAAGCAGATTCGACGGTCTCGGGCACACGAGACAACGCGTGCGGGATCACATTCAACTTCATGGCCGGCACACCGGTCTCGAGCAAGTCCCGCTGCTGCTCTTCCGTGGCAACAATGAGGCTGTCGAAAGAGTCCGGATCTTCGAGCAGATGCCGATAGCTGATTTTCAGTTGCCCACTGGGAAGCCGATGGGTGCTGTGCACGAAGGCACTGACAGTGCAGTGAAGCCGGCGGCTTGCCGCGCTCTGCCGGAGCTTGCGGTACATCTCGTTCTTGTCGACGAGAAAGTGCCAGGTCACGTCTTCTTCCAGATTGGCGCCCATCATCGCGCAGACAAAGTCACTCTCGGTCGCGTAGGTGATCGAGATGCCCTGCGCACTGCGCAACTCGATGGCCTGCAGATCCGCGCCGCCTCGGCCCGGCTTGAACGTCTTTCGCATCAAGACCTGGCCGTTCGCCAGTTCGAATTCTTCGCAACCGGTCTGCGTCGAATCCCACGCTGCGGGGTGGCTGACCTTTCGCAGCGAAAGCCTGGCAATGTTCGGCTTGCCTCCCCCCGCAGGCGAGCCAGCCGCCGAACGCGATGAAGCAAGCGGGATCAGCAGGCCCTCGTCACGCATGTCCACGAGCCAGTCATAGACATTGAGCACCCTCGTTTCCGAAGGCAGCGCTCCCTCGGCCTTCAAGGTCGCCACGTTTTCACGCAGGCGAGGAGAGAAATTGCTGGTCAGTATCCATGGGGTGATGCCGAGGTGCCCATGGAAGAGATGGGCTCGGCGGATGCCTGCGACCTCAATGCCGTTGCCGATCTGGCGCAGATTTTCCTGCAAGAACAACACGCGCTCCGCCCGGGAAGGCCCCACAACTCCCGCCGTTCCTGAAATCGCCGATGCGTGGTCGGCCTTGAGCGGCGAATTCCCAGTGTCGTTCGTCAAACCCAACTCCTCGAGGTACGTGCTTGCAGGGTGCGTGGCGTCGAATTGTCAATCAAGACGGCATTGCAGCGTCGCTGCTTCGGACCGTCGACGGTGGTGCGTCGATTCGGGCGCTGCATTCAAACCCGGATGCGTGCGTGCCGCCTCGCGCAGTGACGCGCCTTCCATCCACGGCCCGACGGCGCGACGGACTACTTTTGGATGCGCGGCGTAACGGCATGCTGCCCCTCATAGCAGACACAACACAGCAGGGGGCAAGCGATGAACAAGACCGAGGCCTTGGCGGCCATGGTGGAAGTGGCTCGGATCGGGCGCGGCATGACGCCCGCCGACGCACTCACGCACCTGGGCGAACTGATCGCGCAAGAGTCACCGGACGATCCGGCGCATGACGCCAATGTCGAAAGGCTGCTGCGCCTCGGCGCCTGCATCTGGTCCTTGCGGCGTGGGCTGTTCTTGCCCGAGCTGGCCGGGCGCGGCGACGCGCCGGAAGCAGCGCAGCGACCCCGCGAGATCGCACCCATCGGCACGGTGCCTGCGCGTGCATCGCACCCCGTCTCGCACCACCCGGTGATTCCGGCGCTGAGCACGTCGGGGCACTACGGGCTCGCGACCGCGTTCACACCACCCGATATTCCTCCACCACAAAGGCGGTGATCTCGGCCAGGAAGGTCTTGGCGTGCGCCATCGTGCGTTGGCCTTCGGGTGAGGCAAAAGCGGCGTTCAGCGTGTCGGGGTTCTCGAACCACAGCTCGACGATGCCGTCGATCGGCAGCTCGGCGTAGCCGCAGGGCGTGCCTTTGTCGAACTCGCGCGCGACCACCACGTTCTGGCGGTAGCCGGCCACGCCGGGCATGCGGCGCACATGGTCGGCGTGCACCTTCCATTCACGGCGGAAGTCGGCCTCCGACTGCGCGGCCGGGCGGCGCAGGGTCGAGATGCGCTTGAGCATCACCGGCCCCGCCAACGATGCGGGCGATGGCGGCGCGATGACCTCGGTCTGCTCGACCGTCACGATATGCAGCCCGCCCAGAAAGTGCTGCTCGTCGGCGCGGATCTCTGCGGCGAGTTCGCCGATGTTGAAAGCCGCATCGGCCTGCGCCGCGGCATCGAACAGCAGCTGCGAGAAGCCATCGAAGTCCCACGGTCCGCGCGCGAAGTCGATGCCGCGCTGCAGGCGATCGGTCACGCGGTTCTGGCGGTAGCCGCGCAGCGTGGGCAGGCGCGCGACGAGCGGGCCGTGGCGTTCGCGCCAGTGGCGGCTGAAGGCCTCGTCGGTCCAGCCGGGCTGCTTGCGGATCAGGCCCATGCGCAGGGTCGTGGTGGTCGGTTCGGTCATCGGCCGGTCTCCTTGTGAGGTTGCGTGTGCTCTGCTTCGGCGCGCGCACGCGCCAGGCCGGGCGCGCGCTTGGCGAGCCACACGCCGTGGCGCACGGGCCAGCGCTGGTATTGCGGGTCGGCGCCGAGTGCGGCGGCTGCGTGGTGCGGCCAGTAGGGGTCGAACAAGGCTTCGCGGCCGAGCGCGATCAAGTCGGCCTGCCCGGCGGCGAGCACGGCTTCTGCCTGCTGCGCGTCGACGATCATCCCGACGGCCTGAGTGACCACGCCGGCCTCGCGCCGGATGCGCTCCGAGAACGGCACCTGGAAGCCCAGGCCGCGCGGCACGGGCAGCGCGCGTGTCTCTTCGGTGAGGCCACCCGACGAGCAGTCGATCACGTCGACGCCGCAACGCTTCAGCTCGCGCGCAAGCACCACCGAGTCGTCGAGGTTCCAGCCGTCGAGCGTGCCGTCCACGGCCGAGAGGCGACAGAACAGCGGCTTGCCGGCGGGCCATGCGGCGCGCACGCGCTGCGCGATTTCCAAGGCGAGCGACATGCGGTGCTCGCGGCTGCCGCCGAGCGCGTCGTCGCGGTGGTTGGCATTGGGCGACAGGAAGCTCGCCACCAGATAACCATGGCCGAAGTGCAGCTCGACCACGTCGAAGCCGGCCTTGTCGGCGCGCACGGTGGCATCGACAAAACGCTGCACGACCTCGGCCATGTCTGCGGCATCAAGCGCGCGCGGCGCCGACCAGCCGGGGCCGGCCGCGAGCGCGCTGGGGCCCAGGCGCTCCCACGGCTCGTCGTCGGCCGCCATGCGCGCCGGGTCGATGGCGGCACCGCCCTCCCACAGCGGCTCGCTGCCGGCTTTGCGGCCCGCGTGCGCGAGCTGCACGCCGATGGCGCTGCCTTGCGCGTGGACGAAGTCGACCACGGCCTTCAGCGGTGCGATCTGGCTGTCGTTCCACAGGCCGAGGTCGGCGGTGCCGATGCGCCCGCGCGGATCGACGGCGGTGCTCTCGGTGAGGATCAGGCCCGCGCCGCCGAGCGCGAACTTGCCCAGGTGCACCAGGTGCCACGGCGTGGCATGGCCGCGCTCGGCAGCGTGCTGGCACATGGGCGAGATGACGATGCGGTTGGCGAGCGTGAGCTCGCGCAGCTGCAAAGGCTGGAACAGCAGGGGAAGTGAATCGGACATGAGAAGAAGGGTTCAGGGTGCGCGGGCAGCCACGGGCCGCGTGCCGAGCCAGGTGCCGGTCATCACCGCGGCAAAGCCGAACAGGTGCCACCACGTGAGCACTTCGCCCAGCAGCAGCGCCGCGAACAGCACGCCGAACACCGGCACCCAGTAGAGAAAGACGGCCGTGCGCGCCACGCCGATGACGGAGATCGCACGGTTCCAGATGAGGTTGCCCGCGGCGGTGGCCGCGATGCCCGAGAACAGCACCAGCGCCCACGGCCACACGCCGGGAAAGAGCTGCGCTGTGCCCAGCCGCGACGGCCCGAGCACGGTGTGCACCACGAGCATGAGCGTGCCGATCATGTAGATGACCCAGCTGATCGACAGCGGATCGATCTGCCGCGCCAGCCGCTGCACGCCCACGCCGCCGACCGCGAAGCTCACCACCGACAGCGCAAGCATCAGATCGCCGATGCCGGCGCTCGACAGCCCCGCGCCCGGGTGGCTCAGCACCACCGCGGCCACGCCCATGAAGCCCAAGGCCACACCCACCATGCGGCGCGGCGTGAAGCGCTCGCCGAAGACCAGCGCGGCCATCAGCGCCGACACCAGCGGACTCAGCGCCATGATGAGCGCGCCGTTGGTGGCGGTGGAGCGCAGCAGCCCCTGCGCGAACAGGATCTGGTTGCCGTAGACCATGAGGAATGCGCAGCCCGCCATCACCGCGAGCTGCCGCGCCGTGAGCTTGGGCACGCCGCCCCGCCGCCACAGCACGATGGCGCTGAGCGCGCAGCACGCCACACCCATGCGCAGTGCCGAGAGCGGCAGCGTCTCGAAGGACGTGGTGAGCGCCTTCACGACCGACACGTTCACGCCCCACACCAGCATCGCGAGCAGCATCCAGCCCTGCACGGACGCGGGCGTGGCGCCGTGCGAGGGCGCGTGTTGGATCACGCTAGCTTTCGAGCGCGTTCCACATCTCGATGTCGCGCTCGGCTGTCCAGATGCGCGGGTGCACGTGGCCGGTGGCCTCGTCGTAAGCACGGGTCACGTCGAAGGGCATGCAGTGGTCGAAGATGACCCAGTGGCCGTAGGTCGGGCGCAGCGCGGCCACGGTTTCCTTGTAGATCACGTTGAGCGACTTGCCTTCTGCCACGCCGTTGTTCACCAGCGTGTAGACGTCGGAGATGAAGGCGCGCGTGGAGGCAATCGCCTTGCGCACGTCGGCGGCGTTTTCCAGCGCGGCACCACGGCCGGGCACCAGCTTCTCGAAGCCGAAGCCAGCCAGGCGATCCAGCGTGGTGGGCCAGTCGCGGAAATAGCAGTCGCCCGCGTACGCGGTGCTCTGGTATTCGACGAGGTCGCCCGCGAAGCAGATCTTCTGGTCTTCGAGGTAGGCGATGGTGTCGCCCTTGGTGTGGCCGCGGCCCACTTGAGCGATCTTCACTTCGAGTTTCTTGCCGAGCCACACGCTCATGGTGCCGTCGAAGGTCATGGTGGGCCAGGTGAGGCCGGCCGGCACCGACTCGACGTTGCGGAACAGGCGCGGGAAGCGGCCGATCTCGCTGGCCTTGTCCTGCTCGCCGCGCTCGACGATCAGGTCGTAGGTGTCGCGGCTGGCAATGATCTGCTCGGCGCCTTCCTTGAAGTACGCCGACGCGCCCAGCACGCGCACCGCGTGGTAGTGGCTCAGCAGCACGTACTTGATGGGCAGCGGCGTCACTTCGCGGATGCGGCGAATCACGTCCTGCGCCATCGCGGGCGTGGCCTGGGTGTCGACCACCATCACGGCCTCATCGCCGATGAAGACGCCGGTGTTCGGGTCGCCCTCGGCGGTGTAGGCGTAGGCGTTCTCCGAGAGGCGGGTGAAGGAGACCTTCTTTTCTTCGAGGTCGGCCTGGCTGGCGAATTTCTTGGTGGTCATGAGTGGTCCTTTGAAGTGAGAGGGAAAGTCAGTGCGTGCCGAGATAGGCGGACTTCACCTTGGGGTTGTCGAGCAGCTCGCGGCCGGAGCCTTCGAGCGTGATGCAGCCGGTTTCGAGCACGTAGGCACGGTCGGCCACGCCAAGCGCCTGCTTGGCCATCTGTTCCACCAGCAGGATCGTGAGACCCGAGCTGCGCAGCTGGCGGATGGCGTCGAAGATGTCCTTGATGATGAGCGGCGCCAGGCCCAGCGAGGGCTCGTCGAGCAGCAGCAGGCGCGGCTCGCTCATGAGCGCGCGGGCAATCGCGAGCATCTGCTGCTCGCCGCCCGACAGCGTGCCGGACAGTTGATGCTCGCGTTCCTTCAAGCGCGGAAAGCGCGCGAACTCACGCGCGATGGCGCGCTCCACGAAGGCCTTGTCGCTGCGGCGCGAATAAGCGCCGAGCATCAGGTTCTCGCGCACGGTCTGGTCGGGGAACACGCCGCGGCCTTCGGGCGACAGCGCCACGCCCAGGCCCACGCGCTGGTGCGCGGGCACCTGCGTGCAGTCCTTGCCGTCGATGAGCACGCGGCCTTCGGCCACGGGCTCCAGCCCGACGATGCTCTTGAGCAGCGTGCTCTTGCCGGCGCCGTTGGCGCCGATGATGGTGACGACCTCGCCCGCGCGCACTTCCAGGCTCACGCCCTTGACGGCCTCGATGGCGCCGTACGAGACCTTCACCGATTCGATTTTCAACATGATGGTTTCGGTCCTCTGGCTCAGGCGGGCACGGCCTGCACCGTGTGCGCTGGTTCTTCGTCGTCCACGCCCAGGTAGGCCTCGACCACGCGCGGGTTCGACTGCACCTCGGCGGGCTTGCCTTCGGCGATCTTCACGCCGTAGTCGAGCACGATCACGTGGTCGGAAATCGACATCACCAGGTCCATGTGGTGCTCCACCATCAGGATGGACACGCCGCACTTGCCGATGCGCACCAGCAGTTCGCCGAGCTCGGCGGTCTCCTGCGGGTTGAGGCCGGCGGCGGGCTCGTCGAGCAGCAGAAGCTGCGGCTCGGTGGCCAGCGCACGCGCCAGTTCCACGCGGCGCTGCAGGCCGTAGGGCAGGCTGCCGGCGGGCCAGTGCGCCAGGTGGCCCAGGCCCACGAGGTCGAGCAGCTGCAGCGCGCGGTCGCGCGTGGCGCGCTCCTGCTTGCCGGCCGTGGGCCAGGCCACGAGCGACGACAGGAAGCCGTTGCTCATGCGGCTGTGCCGCCCGAGCATCACGTTGTCGAGCACCGAGAGGTCGGCGAACAGCCGCAGGTTCTGGAAGGTGCGGCCCATGCCCAGGCAGCAGATGGTGTGCGCCGGCTGGCCCACGATGTTGCGGCCCAGGAAGCGGATCACGCCCGCGTCGGGTTCGACCACGCCGGTGAGCATGTTGATCATGGTGCTCTTGCCGGCACCGTTCGGTCCGATGAGCGCATGGATGTGGCCGCGCTGCAGGCGGAACGACACGTCCTGCGCGGGCTTCACGCCGCCGTACGACTTGGTCACGCCCTGCACCACCAGCAGCTCGCCTTCGCCGCCGGGACCGATCTGGCCCGGCACGCCGTTGCCGGCCGTCCCCTCGCCGCGATGGCGCGACTTCAGGAACCACTTGTTGAAGAGACCCACCACGCCGCCCGGCATGACATACAGCGCGAACAGCAGCAGGAAGCCGTACAGGAAGTGCTGCGCCGAGGGCCAGCGCGCGAGCAGCGCGTCGGTCGCCGTGAGCAGCACCGCGCCCACGATGGGGCCGTACATCGAGCCCGCGCCGCCGAACAGCACCAGCAGCAGGATGAAGATCGACAGGTGGAAGGTGATGAAGTCGGAGTTGATGTACTGGTTCTGCTGCGCCACGAGCGCGCCCGCGATGCCGCAGGTGACGGCCGCGACCACGAAGGCCATGACCTTGGCGCGGTACACGCGCACGCCCACCGACGACGAGGCGATCTCGTCCGCCTGCAGCGACAGCAGCGCACGGCCGAAGCGACCCTGCAGCAGGTTGCGCAGCAGCAGGTGCAGCGCGGCGCTGAGCACGATGCCCAGGATCACCCATTGCACGCTGCTCAGCGGCTGGCCGTTCCAGGTCAGCGGGCGAATGCCGTAGATGCCCTGCGCGCCGCCGAACACGTCGGTCCATTCGCCCACGAGCTTCTCGACCACGATGCCGAAGGCCAGCGTGACCATTGCGAGGTACGGGCCCTTCACGCGCAGCGAAGGCAGCGCGATGAGCACGCCGCACACGCCCGAGACGACAGCCGCGAGCACCAGGGCCAGCCACGGGTTCAGCTCGGTGCGCGAGGTGATGAGCGCAACCGCGTAGGCGCCGGCCGCGAACAAGCCGGCCTGCCCCAGCGATTTCTGCCCTGCATAACCGACCAGCACGTTCATGCCGGCGGCGCACAGGTAGTAGACGCACATCATGAAAGCGATGCGCAGGTAGTAGTCGTTGCCGGACAGCGAGACGAGGCCGCACAGCACGGCCGCCACCAGCACCACGGCGGCGGGATGCATCAGGCGCTTCATACCTTCTCCACCGTCGAGCGTCCGAACAGGCCCGTGGGTCGGAAGGCCAGCACCAGGATGACGAGCGCGAACACCGCGACCTCGCGCCACTGCGCCTGCCAGAGGTTCACCATCGACTCGAGCACGCCCAGCAGAAAGCCGCCGATGACGCAGCCGCGCGGGTTGCTCAGGCCACCGATCATGGCGCCCGAAAAACCCTTGAGCCCCACGGTCAGCCCCATGAAGAGCGAGGCCTGCGCGATGGGCGCAAGCAAGAAGCCCGACAGCCCCGCCAGCGCCGAGCTGACGACGAAGGCGCCGATCATCATCGCGTTGGTGTTGATGCCCATGAGGCTGGCGACGTTGCCGTTCTGCGCCACGGCGCGCATGGCCTTGCCGATCATGGTGCGGTTCATCACGCGGTCGAAACCGATCATCACGACCACGGCCACGCCGAGCGTGAGCAGTTCCTGCGGGCGCACGCCCACGCCGAACATGCGGATCACGGTGTCGCCCACGGGCGCGGGCACCACCACGGGCTTCGGACCCCAGATGGCAAGCCCCACGCTCTGCAAGATCACGCCGAAACCCAGCGTGCTCATGACCCAGGCCATGCCGGGGCGGCCCGCGAAGGGACGCACGCCGAGCACGTAGAGCAGCCAGCCCAGGAAGCCCATCACGCCGAGCGCGGCGAGCAGCGCAAACAGCTGCGCGCCCGCGCCGGGCACGGCGTCGCCGAAGGTGGTGGAACTGAGCGGCTTGCCCAGCACGAGGAACAGTGCGCTCATGCCGATGAACGCGCCGGCCGAGACGAACTCGCCGTGCGAGAAGTTCAGCGTCTTGGTCGTCGTGAACGTGATGCTGAATCCCAGCGCCACCAGCGCATAGGCACCGCCGACGGCGAGCCCGCTGATGAGCGCCTGCAGGAGCGCTTCAACCATGGTGTGTATCTCCGTTGCGGAACGAGGCCGTGCCCCGTTCCTTTGTCTCAGACGTTTATTGCTTGAAGTCGGCCGGCTTGAGCGCGCCGATCAGCGCGTCGCTGTAGGGCAGCAGCTTGCCGTCCTTCCAGCGGATCCAGACCAGGTCCTTGGCCGTGAGGGCTTCGTGGTTGGTCTTGCTGAAGGGCTTCTCGTAGGTCTTGAGCACGCCCTGCACCGGCGTCTTCAGGTCTTCGAGCGCGACGCGCACGGCGGCGCCGTCGGTGCTGTTGGCCTGCTTCATGGCCTGGGCCAGCAGCAGCACCGAGTCGTAGCCGTGCAGCGCGAACGAGAACGAGCCCGGCGCCTTCAGCTTGCTGCCGATGCGGTCGAACAGCTTCTGCTGCGCGGGCGTGCGCGTTTCGCTCACGGTGCGCATGAAGATCGGCTTCTCGGCCAGGGCCTTGCCGGCTGCGTCGTAGAAGGTGATGTTGTCGGCCGCCCACGAGGTGAGCGTCAGCGGGAAGTAGTTGATCTTCTCCATGCTGCGCACCAGCTGCGCGATGGGCGTGCCCTGCGCCCACACCACCACGGTGTCGACATTGGCGGCCTTCATCTTGCTGAGCTGCGAGGTCATGTCGGTGTCGCCGACGCCGAAGCGCTCGGTGGCCGCGATCTTGATGTCCTGCAGCTTGGCGATTTCTTCCATGTCCTTCAGGCCGCCCTGGCCGTAGCCGGTGGTCTCGGCCATGAGGCCCACGACCTTGGAGCCAGCCGTGTTGCGCTTCACGTAGGCCATGAGCGCGGCGACCTGCTCGCGGTCGACCATCGAGACGCGGAACATGTAGTTGTCGGCGCCGGCGCTCATCGGCTTGGTGATGTCGGTGCCCGAACCCACGTTGCCCAGCACGGGGATCTTCTTCTGGTTGGCGATGTGCTTCCAGGCCATGGCGTTGCCCGAGTTGGTGGGGCCGAACACCGCCACCACCTTCTCGTTGTCGACCAGGTCGCTCATGTTCTGGATCGACTTCGGCGGCGCCGAGACGTCGTCGCGCGTGACCAGCGTGAACTTCCGTCCGAGCGCGCCGCCGGCGGCGTTCAGGTCGGCAATGGCCGCCGCCATGCCCAGCACCGCGGCCTGGCCGCTCTGCGCCGAGGGCGACGCCGAGAGGTCACCGTTGTAGCCGAGCTTGATGTCTTGCGCGTAAGCACCGGCACTGAACGCAGCGAAGGCGGCGGTCGCGAGCAGGGTCTTGTACAGACGGATCGTTTTCATTCTTTGTCTCCTAAGGATTGACGGACGGGGAACGGGAAATCGAAAAAGAGCGGACGTGCCTCAGACCGCGAGAAAGCCGCCGTCCACCGGCAGCGTGATGCCGGTGACGTAGCGCGACATGTCGCTCGCCAGGAAGATCACCGGGCCCACGAGGTCTTCGGTCTGGCCGACGCGGCCCAGCGGGATGCGCGTCATGAACGATTCGAGGCGCTGCGGGTTCTCGCGCGTGGCGGCGGTCATGGGCGTCTCGATCACGCCGGGTGCGAGTGCGTTGACGCGCACGCCGGCCGGTGCGAGCTCTTGCGCCAGCGACTGCGTGAGCATCTTGATGGCGCCCTTCGAGGGCGCGTAGCCCAGGCTCGCGGCCTGCCCTGCATAGGCGGCGATGGAGGCGATGTTGATGATCGATCCCTTCGTCTGCTTGAGCACGGGGATGAAGGCCAGCGTGGTGTTGAAGGTGCCGTGCACGTTCACGTCGATGGTCTTCTTCCAGTTGGCCGCGGCGTTCGGGCTGCTGGTGGTCTCGCGGATGATGATGCCGGCGTTGTTCACCAGCAGGTCGACGTTGCCGACCTCTTGCGCCACGCGCGCGGCCAGTGCATGGCAGGCCTCGGGCGCGGTGACGTCGAGCACGAACGACCAGGCCTCGCCGCCTTCGTTGCGCACCAGCTGCGCGGTCTCGGCCACGGTGGCTTCGTTCATGTCGGTGACGACGACGCGCGCGCCCGCCTGGGCCAGGCCGAGCGCGAGCGCACGGCCGTTGCCCTGGCCGGCGCCGGTGATCAGTGCGAGGCGGCCTTCGAGCAGGCGCGGTGCGACGTGAGGAGGAAAGGGCATGGTCGGCTCCTTGAATGAATGCGTGCGTTCGTGCGTTGAATCGGATCGGGGTCAGGCGCCGCGCGGCACGGCCACGGCTTCGCGCTGTTCGACGTGCAAGGGCACGGCCACTTCGGCCTGCGCGACCTGCAGGCCCGCGACGTAGCCGAAGGTGAGCGCCGGGCCGAGCGTGATGCCCGCGCCGGGGTAGTTGCCGCCCATCACGCTGGCCGCGTCGTTGCCGACGGCGTACAGGCCCTTGATCGGCTGGCGGTCGGCATCGAGCACGCGCGTCTTCTCGTCGGTGACGAGACCGGCGAAGGTGCCGATGTCGCCGACGACGAGCTTGATCGCGTAGTACGGGCCGTTTTCCAGCGGTGCCACGCACGGGTTCGGCGTGACGTTGGCGTCGCCCTGGTAGCGGTTGTAGGCCTTGCTGCCTTTGCCGAAGGCCGGGTCGTCGCCGGTGCGCGCACCTTCGTTGAACGCTTGCACGGTGGCTTCGAGCGCGGCGGGGGCGATGCCGATTTCTTTCGCCAGCTCACCGATGCTTGCGCCGCGCTTCAGGTAGCCGGTCTTCAGGTGGCGGCCGATGGGCAGCGGTGCGGGCGCGACGCAGCCCAGGCCGTAGTCGCGCAGCGCCTTGTGGTCGCACAGCAGCCAGGCCGTGACCTCGGGCTCACCGTCGCTTTCGCAGGCCTTGACCATCGCCTGCACGAAGTCGTGGTACGAGTTGCCTTCGTTCGCGAAGCGCTTGCCCTTGGGCGTGACCGCGATCACGCCGGGCTTGGCGCGGTCGATGAAGTGCGGCATGACACCCTTGCTGCCGTCGGGCCGCGTGGTGACCGACGCCGGCACCCAGGCCGCGGCGTGCGGGATAGTGCCGTCGACGCGGCCACCCACGGCCTCCGCCAGGCGCAGGCCGTCGCCGGTGTTCGTGGAAGGCGACGGCGAGTAGTGCTCCTTGCCGGTCGGCGCGTGCGGGAACAGTTGCTTGCGGCGCTCCACGTCGTACGGGAAACCGCCGCAAGCCAGCACCACGCCGCGTTTGGCGGTGATGCGCACCGACTTGCCTTCGTGCTGCACCACGGCGCCCGAGACGCCGTCGTACTCGACCACGAGCTTCTTCACGGGCGACGAGAGCCAGACGGGAATGTCGAGGTCCATCGCGGCCTTGGCCAAACGGCCGGCCAGCGCGTTGCCGTTGGTCAGCGTCATGCCGCGGCCGTGGCGCACCACGTCCAGGAAGTGCCGGCTCAGTCGCTTGGTCACGTACCAGAACGAGGTCGGCGACTTGAAGGCCCGCATGAAGTGTTTGATCTCGGGGCCCGAGCCCAACATCATTCCGAACACCGTGAGTTCGGGCAGCGGCGGTGCCAGGTGCTTGATGCGCGCGCCGAGTTCGCGGCCGTCGAACGGGCGCGTGACCATCGAACGCCCGCCGGGCTGGCCGCCGGGCGCTTCGGCGTGGTAGTCGGGGAAGACGGGCGGCATGTCGAACTGCACGCAGGTGTTGCGCGTGAAGAAGTCGATGGCCTTGGGGCCCATGTCGAGAAAGGCGCCCACGCGCGCGGCGTCGAAGTGCGTCGTGGTCTCGTGCTGCATGTAGGCGAGCGCGGCGCCGGGCGGCTCATGGATGCCCTGCTCGGTGGCCAGGCGCGTGCCCGGAATCCACAGCCAGCCGCCCGAGCGCGCGGTGGTGCCGCCGAAGCGCGGCTCTTTCTCGACCACCAGCACCTTCAAACCCTGCGACGCCGCCGTGACGGCGGTGGCCATGCCCGATGCGCCGCTGCCGACGACGAGGACATCGCATTCCCACGTGTTCTGTTCCATCTCTCTGTTCGCTCTCGTGTTGTGTACGACTTAAGTGCGGCGGAGTTTATGGAGCGATGTTGATATGGTCAAGTCGTTTAGTTACTATCAGATGATCAGTCATCGTCGATTGAACACGACAATATCAGTAAAAACCCTGATGGCTATACTCGCTCCCTCCCTCAACCCCCACGCCGGGCGCCCCATGGAAAAGCCAAGACGTGGCATTCAATCCGTCGAAATCGGAACGCAGTTGCTGGTCGCGCTCGGGCGGCACGTGGCGCCCATGGCGCTGCGCGACCTCGGCAAATCGGCCGGCATTCCGGTCGGCAAGGCGCACCCCTACCTCGTGAGTTTTCTGAAGGTCGGGTTCGTGGTGCAGGACGGCGCCGGCCGCTACGAGCTGGGCCCGCTGGCCCTGCAACTGGGCCTGGCCAAGCTGCAGCGGCTCGACCCGATCAAGGAAGCGTCGCCCCTCATCGAGGCGCTGGCGTCCGAGACCGAACAGAGCATCGCGGTCGCGGTCTGGGGCAACTTCGGGCCGACCGTGGTGCGGCTGGAAGAACCGATCCACCCGCTGCACGTGAACCTGCGCACCGGCACCGTGATGTCGCTGGCCTACACGGCCACGGGACGTTTGTTCGCGGCCTACCTGCCGCCGAAGGTGGTGGAAAAGATGATGGTGGACGACCTCGCGCGCCTGCGCGGGCCGGCCGGCGGCCGTGGCGCCGAAGAGCTGTCGACCTCGCAGATCGAGGCGCTGCTGGTCGAGACGCGGCTGCACGGCATGTCGCGCACGCTGGGCCAGCCGATTCCGGGCATCGACGCCTTCTGCGCGCCGGTGTTCGACTCGACCAACAACCTGGTGCTGGGCATCACGGCCATGGGCCCCGAGGCCACCTTCGACAGCGACTGGAACGGCCGCGTGGCCGTACCGCTGAAGGCCTGCGCGCTGGAAATCTCGCGCCGCCTGGGCTTCGTGGCGACGGACGCGCCGGCTTGATTTGTAGGCAGGCGCTCACGCGCTTGGTTTGACTTATCCCGCACGCGCGGGCCGGCGGCGCGGCCACTGTAGAGGCCTACTCACCTCACGGAGACCGGTCATGAAAAGCATCATCCTTTGGCTCTGCGGCGTGCCGCTGATCGTGGTCATCGGGCTGAAGATCTTCGGCATTCTCTGACCGGCCACGGCCCCGCGACGAACGATCCGCTTCCTCCTCACGGCGCATTCTTGCGTCGTTACAGCGCCCCTCCCGGGGCGCTTTTTTTTGCGGATCGATCCGGTCAGTGGGTGTCGCGGCGCAGCTGCTGCACGTCTTCATGCAGCGAATGCGCCCAGCTGCGGCGTTCGCGGCTGTACGAGGGCTGCGACTCGCCGAAGCGCACGATGGCCAGCAGCGGCGGCGCGCGCAGCGTGTTCCACACCGAGGTCAGCAGGCTGTCGTCGTCGATGTAGCGCGGCGCCTGGCTGGTCTCGCCGGTGGCGGCGTCGGCAAAGCGCAGCGCGGCCGGGATCACCGGCGCGCCCGAGGAAATTGCGGCCTGCAGCAGGTTGGCGTGGAACGGCAGCAGCCCGCGCCCGTCGCTCGTCGTGCCTTCGGGGAACACGCCGATCAGGTCGCCGCCGCGCAGCGCCTCGGTCATGTGGTGCACCACGCGCATGGCGTCGCGACGGCGTTCGCGCTCGATGTAGAGCGTGCCGGCGCCGGTGGAGAGCGTGCCGATCACCGGCCACTGCTTGACGTCCGACTTCGACACGAAGCGCACATGGCGCGCCGCATGGATGGCGGTGATGTCGAGCCACGAGAGGTGGTTGCAGATGAGCAGCGCCGGCCCGTGCGCGGGCGGCTCGCCCTGCACGCGCAGCGTGACGCCCATGATCTGCAGCATGCGCGCCGACCAGGCCTGCACGCGCGCGCTGCGCTCGTCGGGCGACAGGTTCGGAAAGGCGAAGCGGATCGTCCACCAGCCCGACAGCGCATGCGACGCCGCATGCAGCAATCGCCAGCCGGCCTTCAACGAGTGCAGCATCTGGACGCGGGCCCTCTTCTTCTTTTTTCTGCGTGCTTGCGACGGTGTGCGTTGGCTGTCGTTCAGCCGTGCACGACGCGACCGGCCACCAGCGTGTGGCGCACGCGCCCCTGCATCGGGTAGCTGGAGAACGGCGTGTGCTTGCCCTGGCTGCGCAGCGCCTCGGGCACCACCTGCCATTCGAGCGATGGATCGGCAATGCACAGGTCGGCCACGCCGCCCTGCACGATGCGCCCGATGCCGCTAGCCGCGTCGACCGCGTTCAGCAACCGCGCCGGCGCCGAAGTGATGACCTCGATGGCGCGCGCCACGCCCGCGCCGCTGCGCTCGCCCCACTGCAGCGCGAGCGGCAGCAGCAGTTCGAGGCCGGTGGCGCCGGGTTCGGCTTCGGCAAAGGGCAACGTCTTGGCATCGGCCTCGACGGGCGTGTGGTCGGACACCAGCGCGTCGATGGTGCCGTCGGCCAGCGCGGCCGAGAGCGCATCGCGGTCGCCCTGCTGGCGCAGCGGCGGGTTCAGGCGCGCGCGGCTGTCGAAGAAGCCGATGTCGGTGTCGGCCAGGTGCAGCGAGTTGATGCTGACGTCGCAGGTGAGCGGCAGGCCCTGTGCCTTCGCATCACGCACCAGCGCCACGCCGCGGGCGCTGGACACACGGCACAGGTGCACGCGCGCGCCGGTGCTCTTCATGAGCTCGATGATGGTGAAGATGGCGATCGTCTCGGCCGCCACCGGCACGCCGCCCAGGCCCAGGCGCGTGGCGAGTGCGCCGCTGGCCGCGACGCCCTTGCCGAGGTCGCGGTCTTGAGGGCGCAGCCACACGGTGTAGCCGAAGGTGCTGGCGTACGACAGCGCGCGCTGCAGCACCTGCGTGTCGGCCAGCGGCACGTCGGCCTGACTGAAGCCGATGCAGCCGGCTTCGGTGAGCTCGGCCATTTCGGTGAGCACGCCGCCGGCGAGGTTGCGCGTGAGCGCACCGAGCGGGAACAGGCGCGCGCACTGCAGTTTCTCGGCGCGGAACTTGAGCATCTCGACCAGGCCGGGCTCGTCGAGCACGGGGTCGGTGTCGGGCGGGCACACGAGGCTGGTCACGCCGCCCGCGATGGCCGCGGCCATTTCGCTTTCGAGCATGCCTTCGTGTTCGTAGCCCGGCTCGCGCAGCCGCGCGGCGAGGTCGACGAGGCCGGGGGTGACGATGCAGCCCGTGGCGTCGAGCGTGCGCTCGGGCTTGAAGCCCGCCGGTGCCTGCCCGATGCCGGCGATCTTGCCGTCGGCGATGGCGATGTCGGTTTGTTTGTCGGTGCCCGAGGCGGGGTCGATGACGCGGCCGTTGGTGATGAGGATGTTCATGCGTCTGTACTTCCGGTGGCAGTCAGGGCCTTTTCGGGAAACACCGTGGAACCGGCTTTGCCGGGCCACTGGTGTTGCCCCCGGTAGGGGGTTGGCGAAGCGACACGAAGTGCGCGAAGACTGGGGGCGAGCAACATTTCTATGCTTCGTTGCCTGCGACGATGCTCATGACGGCCATGCGCACGGCGATGCCGAAAGTGACTTGCGGGAGGATCACGCTCTGCTTGCCGTCGACCACGGCGGAGTCGATTTCGACGCCGCGGTTGATCGGGCCCGGGTGCATCACGATGGCGTCGGGCTTGGCCAGTTGCAGCTTCTCTTGCGTGAGGCCGAAGGTCTTGAAGAACTCTTGCGACGACGGCAGCAGCGCGCCGCTCATGCGTTCGTTCTGCAGGCGCAGCATGATGACGACGTCGCAGTCCTTGATGCCTTCTTCGAGCGTGTGGCACACACGCACGCCCATGCCGGCCATGTCGGCGGGCACCAGCGTCTTCGGGCCGACCACGCGCACTTCAGCGCAGCCGAGTGTGGTGAGTGCATGAATGTCCGAACGCGCCACGCGCGAGTGCAGCACGTCGCCGACGATCGCGACCGTGAGGTTGGAAAAATCTTTCTTGTAGTGGCGGATCGTGTACATGTCGAGCAGCCCCTGCGTCGGGTGCGCGTGGCGGCCGTCGCCGGCGTTCACCACGTGCACGTGCGGCGCGACGTGCTGCGCGATCAGGTACGGCGCGCCCGACTCGCTGTGGCGCACCACGAACAGGTCGGCGGCCATGGCGCTCAGGTTGGCGATGGTGTCCAGCAGCGACTCGCCCTTGGTGGCCGAGGAGCGCGCGATGTCCAGGTTGATGACGTCGGCGCTCAGGCGCTTGGCCGCGATCTCGAAGGTGGTGCGCGTGCGCGTGCTGTTCTCGAAGAACAGGTTGAACACGCTCTTGCCGCGCAAGAGCGGCACCTTCTTCACCTCGCGGTCGCTCACGCTCGTGAAGTTGGCGGCCGTGTCGAGGATGTGCGTGACGATGTCCTTGGGCAGGCCCTCGATCGACAGCAGGTGGATCAGCTCGCCGTTCTTGTTGAGCTGCGGATTTCGCTTGTAGAGCATTACGTGTTGTCCTCTACCTTGAGGCTGAAGGCGCCGTTGTCGGCGCGTGCGAGGGCTAGCAACTGGGTGTCGGGCAGCGTGAGCGTGGTGGCAGCGAAGTCGGCGGCGACAGGCAGTTCGCGCCCGCCGCGATCGACCAGCACCGCCAGGCGCACGCAGGCGGGGCGGCCGAAGTCGAACAGCTCGTTGAGCACGGCGCGGATCGTGCGGCCGGTGTAGAGCACGTCATCGAGCAGCAGCACGTCGGCGCCGTTCACGTCGAAGGGCAGCGCGGTCTGCGCGCTGGCCGAGAGGCCGCGGCGCGCAAAGTCGTCGCGGTGCATGGCCGACGAGATGACACCGGGGGCACCGGCCAGGCCCAGGTCTTTCTGCAGGCGCTCGACCAGCCAGGCGCCGCCGGAGGTGATGCCCACCAGCTTCGTCTCGGGGCGCATCAGCGCCTTCACGCCAGACAGCAGCGTCGTGTAGAGCGCTTCGGCATCGGGGATTGAACTCACGGGAGACTCCTCAAAAATTGCTCCAGGATGATGCAGGCCGACGCCGCATCGGCATCGCGGGCGCCGGACGACAGCGCCTCGGTGGTGCTGTAGCGCTCGTCGACTTCGAACACCTGGAGATTGAAACGGCCGCGCAGTTGGCGCGCGAACTTCTGGGCCCGGCGGGTGTTCTCGTGCGGGGCGCCGTCGGGGTGGTAGGGCACGCCGACCACGAGCGCGTCGGGCTGCCATTCCTTGATGCGGGCCTTGACCTGCGCAAAGCGGGCGTCGGCGCCCTCGGCCTTGATGGTGGTCTGCGGGGTCGCCGTGCGCAGCAGCCGGTTGCCGCTGGCCACGCCGGTGCGCTTGGCGCCGAAGTCGAAGCCCAGGAAGCTCTGGAAATGCGCGGGAACAGGAACGGAAGCAGGAGCGGGTGCGTCGGACATGACGTCGCTCATGCGTGGCCCGCTTCGGGAGACAGCGTCCACGCTTCGAGCCCCAAGAGCATCAGCGCCTTGTCGTAGCGCTTTTCCACCGGCGTATCGAAGATCACGGCGGGGTCGGCCAGCACGGTGAGCCAGCTGTTCTCGGCCAGTTCGGACTCCAGCTGGCCCTCGCCCCAGGCCGAATAGCCCAGCGAGACCAGCACCTTGCGCGGGCCGGCGCCGGTGGCCAGGGCCTCCAGCACGTCTTTCGAGGTGGTCATTTCGAGCCCGCCGGGGATGGTCATGGTCGAGGCGTAGACCGATTCCTCGGGCTTCTCGGCCTGGGTGAACACCGGCTCGTGCAGCACGAAGCCGCGCTCGGTCTGCACCGGGCCACCCTGGAAAACGGGGGCGTCGCCCAGCTCGGGGCGGGTCAGGTGCAGCTCGATTTTTTCGAACAGCACCTTGAGGTTGATGTCGCTGGGTTTGTTGATCACCAGCCCGAGCGCGCCGCGCTCGCTGTGTTCGCAGAGGTAAACGACGCTGCGGTTGAAAGTTTTGTCTTCCATCCCCGGCATCGCGATCAGAAAGTGATGCGTCAGGTTCATCGGGGCAGAATCGGCAGCCATATGCCCCCGATTTTACTGGCCGTCGATAAGACCTATCCCAAAGGGCTCATGTGGTTCCGCCGCGACCTTCGCGTGGACGACAACGCGGCACTGTACCGGGCGCTGCGGGCCTGTCGGCAGGTGGTGTGCGTTTTCGTGTTCGACCAGTCCATTCTGGACGCCCTGCCCCGCGCGGACCGGCGGGTCGAATTCATCCGCGAGTCGCTGGTGGAACTCGAAGCCGAGCTGCGCGGCCTGGGCAGCGGGCTCATCGTGCGGCACGCCGTGGCCGCCGAAGAGATTCCGGCGCTGGCCCACACGCTCGACGTGCAGGCGGTGTTCGCCAACCGCGACGACGAGCCCGACGCCCTGGCGCGCGATGCCCGCGTGCTCGGCGCGCTGGCCAACACGGGCATCAGCTTCCACACCTTCAAGGACAGCACCGTCTTCGACCGCGACGAGGTCATGACCAAGGCCGGCCTGCCCTACACGGTGTTCACGCCGTACAAGCGGGCCTGGCTGGCGAAGGTGGATTCGTTCTTCCTGAAGTCGTACCCCGTGCGCAGCCACGCCGACGCGCTCGCCCCGCCGCCCCCGGCCCTGAATGCGCCGGTGCCCACGCTGGGCGAGATCGGTTTTGAAAGCACCAACCTCCAGACGCTGGAGATTCCCACCGGCACGCGCGGCGCGGGTGCGCTGTTCGAAGATTTCTTCGAGCGCATCGACCGCTACGACGAGGCCCGCAACTTCCCGGCCGTGCGCGGCCCGAGCTACATGGGCGTGCACCTGCGCTTCGGCACGGTGTCGATCCGCCAGCTGGCCAGCGTGGCGCACCAGCTGGCGCTGCAGGGCAACACCGGGGCCGCGACCTGGCTCAGCGAGCTGGTCTGGCGCGACTTCTACTTCCAGATCCTGGCGCACTTTCCGCATGTGCACGCGAACGGCGAGTCGAAGAGCTTCCGTCCTGAGTACGACAAGATCCAGTGGCACCACGGCAAGCACGCCGACCAGCTGTTCGACGCCTGGTGCGAGGGCCGCACCGGCTACCCGCTGGTCGATGCGGCGATGCTGCAGATCCGGCAGAGCGGCTACATGCACAACCGGCTGCGCATGGTGGTGGCGAGTTTCCTGTGCAAGGACCTGGGACTGGACTGGCGGCGCGGCGAGCGTTACTTCGCGGAGCACCTCAACGACTTCGAGCTGGCCTCGAACAACGGCGGCTGGCAGTGGGCCAGCTCGACCGGCTGCGACGCCCAGCCCTACTTTCGCATCTTCAACCCGGTGACGCAGAGCGAACGCTTCGACCCCGAAGGCAAGTTCATCCGCCGCTACCTGCCGCAGCTCGCGGGGCTGTCGAACGTGGCGATCCATGCGCCGTGGATGGCCACGCCGGTCGAGCTGGAGGCGGCAGGCGTCAGGCTGGGCGACAACTATCCCCAGCCGGTGGTGGACCACGCCGAGGCGCGCGAGAAGACGATGCAGCGCTATGCGACGGCGCGGAGCAAGGCCCTGCAGAAGCCGTAGCCAAAGAGAAAGGGCCCCGAAGGGCCCTTCTCTTTTGCGCGTCGATCGCCGACGCAGCCGAGGCTGATCAGGCCACGGCC
Source organism: Variovorax sp. YR752 (assembly GCF_943372545.1). Classification (NCBI taxonomy): domain Bacteria; kingdom Pseudomonadati; phylum Pseudomonadota; class Betaproteobacteria; order Burkholderiales; family Comamonadaceae; genus Variovorax; species Variovorax sp. YR752. Next base: position 45,156 of record NZ_CALRZC010000007.1, read on the forward strand.
AGTGCAGCCGGCTCGCTTGTGTACGCACGCACCAGGCGCAGCAGTTCCTCTTCCGAGTACGGCTTGCCGAGGTAGTGGTTCACGCCCAGCTCGCGGGCGTACTCGCGGTGCTTTTCGGCGATGCGCGAGGTGATCATGATGATCGGCAGCTCGGCCAGCGCCGTGTCGGCCCGGATGTTGCGGGCCAGGTCGAAGCCGTCCATGCGCGGCATCTCGATGTCCGACAGCACCACGGCCGGGCGCTCCTGCTGCAGCCGTTCGAGCGCCTGCAGGCCGTCGGCCGCGAGCGACACACGATAGCCTTCGCGCTGCAGCAGACGCTGCGTGACGCGACGCACGGTGATGGAGTCGTCCACCACCAGCACGAGCGGAATCTGCGGCACCACCGGCGCGAAGGCCGCCGGGGTTTGCGGCGCACCGGCGTCTGCCGACGTTGCATGCGTCGGCGCGGCCAGCGCGGCGGTCTGGCGCGCGCGCGCCTGGTCGCCATGCACCGCGGCCAGCGCCACCGGGTTGTAGATCAGCGCCACCGCGCCCGAAGCCAGCACCGAGATGCCGGCCAGGCCGGGCAGCCGTGCAAGCTGCGGGCCGAGGTTCTTGACCACGACTTCCTGGTTGCCCAGCACTTCGTCCACGTGCAGGGCGACGCGCTGCGCCGCGCTTCGCACGATCACCAGCGTGTTGTTCTTGGTGGCGGCGTGTTCGCTGCGGATGGAATGCTGCAGCAGCGCGCCGGCCCAGTAGAACGGCACCTGCTCGCTGCCGAAGGCGAAGCTGTGGTTCAGGTAGGCCGCCTCGAGGTCGGCACCGCTCACGCGCTGCACGAGTTCCACGAGGTTCGACGGCACGCCGATCGACACCTCGCCGGCACGCAGCATCACCACGTGCGTCACGGCGGTAGTCAGCGGCAGCACCAGCTTGAAGGTGGTGCCGTGGCCCGGCGTGCTGTGCGTTTCGATGCGGCCGCCGAGCGCGGCGATCTGCGCGCGCACCACGTCCATGCCGATGCCGCGGCCGGCCAGTTCGGACACCTGTCCTGCGGTCGAGAAGCCGGGCTTGAAGATCAGCTCGGTGGCTTCTTCGGGCGACAGGTCCTGGTCGTGGCCGAGCAGGCCGAGTGCGCGGGCGCGTTCGGCGATGCGCTTCTGGTCGAGGCCTGCGCCGTCGTCGCGGAAGCTCACCGACACGTCGTTGCCTTCGTGGTGCAGGTCGATGACGATCAGGCCGCTGGCGTCCTTGCCGGACGCTTCGCGCGCCGCCGCGTCTTCGATGCCGTGCGCCACGCAGTTGCGCAGCAGGTGTTCGAAGGCGGGCGTCATGCGGTCGAGCACGCCGCGGTCCATTTCGATGGAGCCGCCGACGATGTCCAGGCGCACCTGCTTGCCGGTGTCCTTCGAGGCCTGGCGCACCACGCGGTACAGGCGGTCGGAGATGCCCTCGAACTCCACCATGCGCGTGCGCAGCAGGCCGCGCTGCAGTTCGCGGGTCTGGCGTGCCTGCACGCTCAGGTCGTCTTCCGTGGCCTGCACGGTCTTCTGCAAGGTGCGCTGCACGGTGGCTACGTCGTTCACCGACTCGGCCATCATGCGCGTGAGTTCCTGCACGCGGGTGAAGCGGTCGAACTCGAGCGGGTCGAAGCTCTGCTGCGAGTCCTTGGCTTGCGCCAGGCGCGACTGCATCTGGCTTTCGGCCTGCACTTCGATGTCGCGCAGCTGCTGGCGCAGGCGGTCGAGGTTGCCCGTGAGGTCGGCGAGCGAGCCGCGCAGCTGGCCGAGTTCGGCTTCGAGGCGCGAGCGCGTGATGATGACCTCGCCGGTCTGCGCGACCAGGCGGTCGAGCAGCTGGGTGCGGATGCGCACCGCCTGGCCCGATGCCGCACGCAGTGGCGCGAGCAGGGCCGGCGCGGGGCGCGGCAGCAAGGACGACGGGGCTGCAGCGGACGCCGCATCAGCGGCCTCGCCGGCTTCGGCCTGGTCGTCGTTCGCAGACACGCGAACCTCGGGCGCCGATTGCACGCGCTGGATGGCGGGTGCGGTCGGGCTGGCGGTCGCGATCAGTTGGGCCACCTCGACCTGGGCAGCGTCGTCGGCCGCGCGCAGGGCGTCGAAGGTGTGTTGCAGCGTGTCGAGGCGGGCCAGCAGCTTCTCGATGTCGGCCCGCTCTGCACCCTGGGACCCCAGGAGTTCGATCTCGGACTCCATGCGGTGCGCGCGCTCGCCCAGGCGCATGGCGCCGGCCAGCCGGGCGCTGCCCTTGAGCGTGTGCAGCGTGCGCAGCACCGAGGCGCGCGGTGCGCTGTCGTCGGGGTGGTGCGACCACTGGCGCAGCGCCTCGCCCAGCTGGGGCATCAGTTCAGCCGCCTCTTCCTCGAAGATCGGGAACAGGTCGACGTCGACCGCATCGGCCAGGTCGATGGCGTCTTCGTTGTCGTCCAGTACCACGTCGGCAAAGGCGTCGTTGGCGACGATCTGCTTCGGCAGCAGCGTCTCGAAACGGGCCGCGGCGATTTCGGGCGGCATCGGCGCGGCGGCGATTTCGCGCAGCGCCTGCAGCGTGGCTTCGGACGGATCACGCAGGAAGCCGACGGCGAACTGGTGCAACAGGCGACGCAGCTCGTCGGCTGCGGCCACCAGCACGACGCCCTGCTCGCGCGTGCCACTGCCTTGCATCTGCAAGTGCTGCAGCGCGGATTCGAGCAGACGGGCCATGCCCGAAAGGCTGTGGAAGCCGACGGTGGCCGAGCTGCCGGCCAGCGAGTGGGCCAGCGCAATGGTCGAGTCGGGCAGGCGCTCGTGGGTTTCGAGCGCCCATTCGCCGACATCGGTCGCCAGCTGGCGGGACCATTCGTCGGCTTCGTTGAGGTAGACGTTGTAGAGCGCGATGCCGATGCGCAGCGGACCGATCACCTTGACCTGGTCTTCGGCGCTCGGCGCGGTGGAAGACTCGGGTTCGGAGAAGGCCTCGGCCAGCACGGGCTCGGGCTCCGGTTCGGCCACGACGACTGCAGCCAGCTCTTCGACGACGGGGGCCTCGGGGGCGACTTCGACGATCGCCGACACAGGCTCTGGCTCCGGCTGCAATTCAGCCGGCACGTCCAGCGCCGGTAGTTCTTCGGCGACTTCGATGACCTCGACAGCGTCCACCACCTCGGCGACGGGCTCTGCTGCGGCCAGCGGCAGCGGCTCGGGCGCCCATTCGAGATCGGGCAGGCCCGATGCGGTCGGCATCGTCGCTTCGATCTCTGCAGTGGGCTCGGGCTCGACGTACGACACGACGGGCTCGGCGGGTGCGTGCGTCTTCGGCGGTGCGAGGAAATCGAAATCGTCGCCGCTGGGCAGCGCTTCAAGCGGTGCGGGCGCGGTGCTTTGCTTGGTCTCGAAGTCGATGAAATCGGTGGAGGCGAAATCGTCGTCGGGCTCGGGTGTGACAGGCTGGGTGGATGCGTGTTGTGCGTCTTGCGCCTGCTGCCAGTCGGAGAAGTCCAACGTGGCGTCAGGGGCTGCGACGTCTTGCGGCGTCAGCGACAGATCGGGCAACTCTGGCAGTTCCGGCAGCGCGAGCGATGCCGATTCGGCGGCGATGTGGCGCGCCGCCACGGCGAGCGCTTCGGCGTCGGCCACGCGCACCGGTGCGGGCACGGGCTCGCCGGCCAGCAGGGCGTTGGCCACGCGGCTGAACGGCGCCGAATGCCAGGTGCCTGCATCGCCGGCGGCAATGGCTTCGACCCACTGGCTGAAATCGCGCAGCATGCGCTCGGTGCTCGACAGCAGCTCGGGCGTGGCGTCGCGCTGGTCGGCCAGCCAGGTGTTGACCACCTGTTCGAGCGACCAGGCGGCATCACCGAAGTCGGTGAGGCCGACCATGCGCGAGCTGCCCTTGAGCGTGTGGAACGCGCGGCGCAGGATGGTGAGTTCTTCGGTGTCGCCGGGACGGCTGCCGAGCGCGGTGATGGCGGCCAGGCCGTTGCCCACCACTTCGCGGGCTTCGTCCAGGAAGATGTTCTGCAGGTCGTCTTCTTCGAGCTCGGTGACCTCGGTGTCGGGCAAGGCCGACGGTCCGCTGATCTTGGTGGTCCAGCTCTCGGCCTTGCGGCTGAATTCCTCCAGCGGCGACGGCTTGGTCTTGCGGTTGGGCGTGGCCAACGCGGCGAGCTTGGAGGCGATCTGCGCGTCGACCTCTTCGATGCTGAGCACGGGCTCAGCGGCCGGCGCGGCAGCGCCTTCGGCCGGGGCCGTGGCATCAGTGGCGTGGCGGCCCATCAAGGGCTTGAGTTCGCCTGCTTCGGCGTCGAACACGAACAGGCGCTTGGCCAGTGCGGGCTGGTAACCCAGCATGTCGATGAGGAAACCGAGCGCGCCCAGGTTGTTGCCGAGCGCGTCGAAGGTGGCCATTTCCTCGACGGGCGAGCGGTTGGCCTGCAGCATCTGGTCGACGTCGTCGCGCATGCGCTGCACGGTGAGTGCGGCCTGCTCGAGCCCCAGCACCGAGAACACACCGCGCATCTGCATGAGCTGGGTGGGCACGGTGCGCAGCAGCGGCTTTTCGGCCGGGCGGCGGAAATACTGGTCGAGCGACTTCTCGAGTTCGCTCAGGTGGCTGCGCAGCTCGTCGACCACGGTGCCCATGGTCTGGCGGTCGCTGACGCGGCGGTACAGGTCCTCCATCCACGGCTCGAGCGGCTCGGAACGGCCACCGTCGCGCACGCGCTCGATGCGGCCGGCCAGCTGCAGCGTGCGGGCCGTGAGTTGCGGATCGCTGGGGTCGAGGTCTTCGAGCGCGGCTTCGAGGTACAGCACCGAGGTGGCGACTTCCATCGCCAGTTCGGTGTCGGGCGGCTGACCGGAACGCACCGAGGCGTCCACGGCATGGGTCAGCGCCTCCACCATCGGCTGGCTCGGCGGGTGCAGCTTGTGCAGCGATTCGCCGAGTTGCGCGAAGGTGTCGGCCACCTGGCGCGTGCGCGTGATGTCACCGCCCGAGAGCGCCGACCACATTTCCTTGGCGGTTTCGATGCGCTTGCGTGCCTGCGAGAGCACCAGCGGATCGAAGCGGCCGAACTGCACCACCGTGTAGTCGACGCGCGGCTCTTGCGCCACGCCCCAGGCGCTGCGCACGGTGCGCAGCGTGGCGGCGTCGTCGTCTGGTGCGCCAGGCCCGGCCTGGGCGCAGAAGAACAGCAGATCCTGGCCAAGGCGGTCGGACACCACGCTGTCGCCGCGTGCCAACGTGGCGTACTGCAGCAGCACGCGCGAGGCCGCGCGCTTGACGTAGGTGTCGAAGGGAATCAGGCCCAGTGCGAGGGCTTCGAAGAAGCCCGCAGCCAGTGTCCAGAAGCTGGCGACGCGCGGCAGCAGCGCGCCGCGACCGAGCCCCAGGCACAGCGCATGCAGCCGGCGCGCGGCCTGCGGATCGCTGCTCTTGACCAACTGCAGCACCTCGCGGTCGAGCCGCGAGCGCACGGCCGGGTCGTAGGCCAGTGCCGCCTGCGTGAGTGCGGGCTTGACCTCGACCCAACGCCACGCCGTGCTCCACAGGTCCGCCGGGTGGACGCGCTCATTGCCGACCAGCTCCAGCACGTCGCGGTACTGCGGGAACAGCGCCACCGACGAAACAGCCTTGCCGGCCAGCAATGCGCTGAGGAAATCGGTGACGGCAAAGCCGGCACGCTCGATCTTGTGCACGGCACTCTCGGTGCAGCGCTGCGGCTCGGCGATGAAGCCTTGCACCGCGAATTCGATGGTGCCGAGCACCAGCGCGGGCGAGCTGTGGCCCACCATCTGCAGCGCGCCGACGGCCTGGTGCAGTTGCTGGCGGGCCATCTGCAGCGGACCGCTCTCAGGCTCCGTGGCACTGCCCACGTCGCGCACGAAACGCCGCAGCGACTTGCCGACACCGTCGAGGGATTTCTGGATTTCTCCCAGCACCCAGGCCAACGGCCCGAGGTCTTCGGTGGCCGGCATGTTGCCGGCGAGGGGGGCCGTGGCAGGGGTTTGGATCGACACGTGGTTGCTCGCCGTTCTTATCTATCTGTTGTCAGGCAATCTTGAAACGAGCCACGGAGCGACGCAGTTCTTCAGCCATCTGCGAGAGCTCGCGCACCTGCTGGGCCGTGGTCCGCGTGCCTTCTCCGGTCTGTTCCGTCACCGCAAAAATGTGCTGGATGTTGGCGGCCACCACGTTGGCCGAATCGGCCTCGCGGGAGGCGGACTGCGAAATCTGTTCGATGAGGTCAGCAAGGCGGCGCGACACGCGGTCAATCTCGGTCAGCGCGGTACCTGCGTTGTCGGACAGCTTCGCCCCTTCGACCACACCCTGCGTGGAACGCTCCATGGCGCCCACCGCATCCTGGGTGTCGGTCTGAATCGCCTTCACCAGCGCCGAAATCTGGCGCGTGGCGTCTGCGGAGCGTTCAGCCAGTCGCTGCACTTCTTCCGCCACCACCGAGAAGCCTCGACCGGCTTCACCGGCCGATGCGGCCTGGATGGCGGCGTTCAGGGCCAGCACGTTCGTCTGTTCGGTAATGTCCGAGATCAGCTCGGTGATTTCGCCAATCTCTTGCGACGATTCGCCCAGACGCTTGATCCGCTTGGAGGTTTCCTGGATCTGGTCGCGGATGGAGTTCATACCGCCGATGGCATTCTGCACGGCCTGCAGACCCGACGAGGCGGCTTGCAGCGACTGGCGCGCCACCGTGGCGGACTCTTGCGCTTGCGTGGACACGCCGTTGATTCGCTCGGCCATGGTCAGCACCGACTGGCCGGTTTCGCGAATTTCGCGCAGCTGTTCGGTCGAGGCGGCGAGCAGTTCGGTCGAGGTGTTTTCCACCTGCGACGTCGTCTGCGCCACGCGGGTTGCCGTGTTCTGCACGTTGCCCACCAGCAAACGCAGTTCTTCCACCGTGTAGTTCACCGAGTCGGCGATGGCGCCGGTGATGTCCTCGGTCACGGTGGCTTCCTGCGTCAGGTCGCCTTCGGCCACTGTCTGCAGTTCGTTCATCAGCCGAAGAATGGCGGCCTGGTTGGCGTTGTTGACGCGGCCGGCTTCTTCCGAAGTTTGCTCGGCCGCCAGACGTTCGCGTTCGGCGGTTGCGGCACGTTCGCGGCCTTCGCGCACCTGCACGAAACCGATGGCGCCGGCCAGAGCCAGGGCGGCCAGCGACAGCACGAACAGCAACACGATCGTTCCGGCGCCCAGGCCGGTACGGGCAGAGAGCTTGTCCTGCAGGTCGCCCAGCGACTTACGCAGCGGCTCGCTGTCGGTCAGGATGGAGGCCTGCGCTTCGCGCGCTGCGACCAGACCCTGCAGGTTGCCCAGAATGGCCGACGCCTGCGTGCGCATCTGCTCGTAGGTCTTCAGGATGGCTTCGAGCTGCTGGCGCGTCTGCGGGTCTTTCGAGCCGGGGAAGCGCTGCTGCGCATTGCCGTCGAGCAGGCCGCGGGTGGTTTCCTGGAAGGTGTTCAGGTCCTTGCCGAGCAGGAACACGGCGTCGGGGTTCACACCCTCGACGGTGAAGAACTCGTTGGTCGACTTGCCGATGCGCTGCGTCAGCATCACGAGCTGGCCGGCGGCCGAAATTTCAGGCAGCGTGGCGTTCTGCTGCATCTTCAGCGACGCGACGGTTTCCGTCATTTCGAGCAGCGTGGACGACTGCTGGTTGATGTCGCGCAAGGCGGCACCCACCTGCGTCAGGATTTGACGCTGGGCCAACACGGCCTTGGCGCTGGTGTCGGCGCGAGCGACCAGCGGGTTGATCTCGTTCATCTCCTCGTCGTACTGGTTGCCGACGGCTTCCAGGCGCAAGGCGTCGTCGCCGTTGGTCAGGCCCTGCACGCGGCGCGTGAGGTCGTCGGCGCTGTCCTTCACTTCGACGAACGCCGAGGCGCTGCCGACGAGGGCCTGCGAGATCGATTTCGCCAAACGCTGCGACTGCATCAGCGACTGGCCGGTGGCCGCCACCTGCTGCGCGAGGCGTTCCGCGCGAAGAATGGCGGAGCCGGCCACCAGCAACAGCGCCAGCACCACGATGGCCAGCAAGATGGCCAGCACGCGCTGCTGCTTGGCGGGGTTGGCGCCCATGCTGCCGCCCGTGGTGGCAGCCAGCGGGGCTGCTTCGAGCGTGGCCGCGTTGGCGGCCTCGATGGACGCGGGGTCGCCCAGCGCGTCGATGCCGCCGAAGCCGGTGTCGGTCACGGCGGCAGACGCGGAAACGCCGTCGCCTTTTTTGGCGAGGCGGATCGTTTTTTCGTCCGGAACCTGAACCGTGTCGACATCGTCGAGCGATATCGAACCGGAGCCGTCGACGCGGGCCTTGTCGTTCCCGTTGTTCGCGGGGAGTAATTTCTTGAACTTGTCGGCGATCGAGCTCACGGTCGGTCCTTCAGGTGGTTGCCAGTGCCATGTGCCGAAGCACTACGCACCAATACTCAAAAACTGGGGTTGCTGCGAAAGCGCCTGCAGGTTGACTTCCTGCCAGCGCTCTCCTGCTGCGTCGGTGTACAGATGCCCGTGCCAGGCAGGTGCTTCTGCGCCCGGGGCCTCGGCGGCCGTGAAGGCCTCGACACCCCGCAACCCCGCCAGTCGATCGACCAGCAATGCGCAGTTGACTTCGAGCAGCTCGTTGAATGCCACGAGCCGCGATTGCATGCGTGCCGCTTCAGAGGCGGCGGGGGCGCCCGGCGCACCGGACGCAAACGCCGACAGCTGCACGACGCCGTACAGGCCGCCGCGCAGGTTGGCGACGCCGAGAAACCAGGGCTCCGTGTAGGGCACGGGCTGGGGCGGCGTCCAGGGAAAGATTTCGCCGGCGTGCGCGAGCGGAAAGAGGTACTTGCCCTCGCCCGCCTCGACCGCCAGCCAGCTCGCGGCCACGCCCGTGGTGCGCGCAGCCTGGAGGCGGCTCGCAAGACGGGACTGGAAGGCGCGGAGCGCGTCGCGATTCGCCATGGATTGCGCAGGTTCCCGGTCAGGCGAGCGCGCTGATCTTGGACATCAGGTCGGCCGCGTTGACCGGCTTCACGATGTAGTCGCGAGCGCCCTGGCGCATGCCCCAGACACGATCGGTTTCCTGGTTCTTGCTGGTGCACAGGATGATCGGGATGGCGGCGTACTTCGGGTCACGGGCGATGGCGCGCGTGAGCTGGAAGCCGTTCTGGCCGGGCATGACCACGTCCATGAGGATCAGGTCGGGGTGGTCTTCCTCGAGGCGGCGCATCGCGTCGTCGGCGTTTTCGGCCGTCTTCACGGAGAAACCGTTCTTCTGGAGGAGGTCGGTCAGGAACATCAGTTCCGTCTTGGAGTCGTCAACGACGAGGATTTTTCGAATCGGCATTACTGCACTTCCTGTTGAACAATGCCAAACTGCTGCACGGCCTGCAGCAGCTGGTCTTTGGTGAACGGCTTGGTGAGATAGTCCTGGGACCCGACCATGCGGCCACGGGCCTTGTCGAACACGCCGTCTTTCGAAGACAGCATGACGACCGGGACATTGGAGAAATGCGCGTTGCGCTTGATGATGGCGCAGGTCTGATAGCCGTCGAGACGAGGCATCAGGATGTCGCAGAAAATCAGGTGAGGCTTGTGGTCGTTAACCTTGGAGAGCGCGTCGAAGCCGTCTTCCGCGAGAAGAACCTCGTGCCCACCCTGCTTCAAAAAAATCTCGGCACTGCGCCGGATGGTGTTGCTGTCGTCGATGACCAGCACCTTGTAACCAGATCCATTCGGGCTCATTGCAAACGCTCCTGCTCATCAGAGACTTGGATGCCCGCCGCGCCGAACATCGACGCAGATCGCGTAGCCCTATGCCATGCTTGTCAGATCTCAACCATTTCGAAGTCTTCCTTGCGCGCACCGCACTCAGGACAGGTCCAGTTCATCGGCACCTCGGCCCAGGCCGTGCCTGCCGCGATGCCGTCTTCCGGCACACCAACCGCTTCGTCATAGATCCACCCACAAATCAGGCACATCCAAGTTTTCGTGTTCATCGGAGCTTAAAGTCCTTGTTCATTAAATGCAACGAGTGTATCTATGCGTATCTCACTGGCAGACCGTAAACGTCGCGCCTATGCCACCATCCAGGGGATTTCGCCAGGCGTATGACCATCTACTTACATCCAGACGAGAACGCCCGCACACCGGGCAATCTTAACGACCCCTCGCAGGAGGACGATGAGGCGCTGAGCGAACGCGACCTGAATCCCCCCTGCGTGCTGGTGTTCAATGCCAGCGACCCGAGCGGCGCGGGCGGCCTGGGCGCCGACGCACTGGCCATGGGATCGGTGGGCGCTCACATCCTGCCGGTGGTGACCGGCGCCTACGCCCGCGACACGGCCGAGATCTTCGACCACTTTGCCTTCGAGGAAGAGGCCGTGGCCGAGCAGGCGCGCGCCATCCTCGAAGACGTCGAGGTCCAGCTGATCAAGGTCGGCTTTGCCGGCACGCCGGAGGCGCTGAGCACCATCGCCGAGACCGCCGCCGACTATCCCGACGTGCCCGTCGTGGCCTACATGCCCAACCTGTCGTGGTGGGACGAGAACCTGATCGAGGCCTATCACGACGCTTTTCGCGACCTCGTACTGCCCCAGACCACGGTGTTGGTTGGAAACCACAGCACCCTGTGGCGCTGGCTGCTGCCCGACTGGAGCGGCGAGCGTCCGCCCAGCGCGCGCGACATCGCCAAGGCCGCCGGCGAGTTCGGCGTGCCCTACACATTGGTCACCGGCATGGTGCTGCCCGACCAGTTCATCGACAACGTGCTCGCCTCGCCCCAATCGGTGCTGGCCAGCGAGAAGTACGAACGGCTCGAAGCCGTCTTTGCCGGTGCCGGCGACACGCTCTCGGCCGCGCTCGCGGCCCTGCTGGCCAGCGGCACCGACCTCGTCGCCGCCACGACCGAAGCGCTCGCTTACATGGACCGCTGCCTCGACGCGGGCTTCCGCCCCGGCATGGGCCATGTGCTGCCCGACCGCCTGTTCTGGGCCGAGCCCGAGGACGACGAAGACGATGACGAACCCGATGCCCCACCCGATTTCGCCTTGCCCCCCCACGACACCCGACACTGATGACTGACCAGAACGACATTCTTTTCGAGCGCGCCCGCGCCGTGATCCCCGGCGGCGTGAACTCGCCCGTGCGCGCCTTCAAGGCCGTCGGCGGCACGCCCCGTTTCATCCAGCGCGCGCAAGGCGCGTATTTCTGGGACGCCAACGACAAGCGCTACATCGACTACATCGGCTCCTGGGGTCCGATGATCCTGGGCCATGGCCACCCCGCCGTGGTCGAGGCGGTGCAGAAGGCCGTGCTCGAAGGCTTCTCGTACGGCGCGCCGACCGAGCGCGAGATCGAACTGGCCGAAGCCATCCTGGCCCTGGTGCCGTCGATGGAAATGGTGCGCCTCGTGAGTTCGGGCACCGAAGCCGCCATGAGCGCGCTGCGCCTGGCGCGCGGCGCCACCGGCCGCAAGACCATAGTCAAGTTCGAAGGCTGCTACCACGGCCACGCCGATGCGCTGCTGGTGAAGGCCGGCTCCGGCCTCGCCACCTTCGGCAACCCGACCTCCGCCGGCGTGCCGCCCGAGGTGGTGCAGCACACTCTGGTGCTCGAGTACAACAACCTGCAGCAGCTCGACGAAGCCTTCGCGCTGCATGGCAAGGACATCGCCTGCCTGATGATCGAGGCGATCGCCGGCAACATGAACTTCGTGCGCGCCACGCCCGAATTCGCGAAGCGCTGCCGCGAGCTGTGCACGCAGCACGGCGCGCTGCTGATCTTCGACGAGGTGATGACGGGCTTCCGCGTCGGCCTGCACGGCGCGCAAGGCGTGCTGGGCATCACGCCCGACCTCACGGTGCTCGGCAAGGTGATCGGCGGCGGCATGCCGCTGGCGGCCTTCGGCGGCCCGCGCGCCATCATGGAACAGCTGGCGCCGCTGGGCCCGGTCTACCAGGCCGGCACGCTGTCGGGCAACCCGGTGGCCACCGCCTGCGGCCTGGCCACGCTGAAGGAAATCTCGAAGCCCGGCTTCTACGAAGCGCTGGCGAAGAAGACCCGCACGCTGGTCGACGGCCTCAAGGCCGCCGCGGCCGCCGAGGGCCAGCCCTTCAACGCCGACAGCGAAGGCGGCATGTTCGGCTTCTTCCTCATGAACGAGCTGCCGCAGAACTACGCGACGGTGATGACCACCGACAACGCGCAGTTCAATGCCCTGTTCCATGGCCTGCTCGACCGCGGCGTGTACATCGCGCCGGCACTCTACGAAGCAGGCTTCGTGAGCGCCGCGCACAGCGAGGACGACATCGCAGCCACCATCGCGGCGGCACGCGAGATCTTCAGCAAGCGCTGACGCACGCCCTCCCCGCTCAGGCGGGGTCGACCACGGCCACCGGCCCGGCCTCGGCTTCGAGCACCTCGGCCGCGGCCAGGCACAGGTCTTCGCGGAAACGGTCGCTCACGAGCTGCACGCCCGTGGGCAAGCCCCGGCGCAAGCCCATGGGCACCGACAACCCCGGCAACCCCAGGATCGCGGTGGACAGCAGCGGGCTCTGCGCGTCCAGGATCTCCCGCATCGCAGCGCTGCCGCGCTGGTCGGCATCGACCGGGAACGGATGGCGCCACGACACGGGCATCAGCAGCAGCGGATGACGCTGCAGGAACAGCGCCCATTCACGCATCAGGCCCGTGCGCGCGGCCAGGGCACGCATGTAACTCACCGTGTCGAACTGCGGCGCATGCGCATCCATGGCGCGGTAGGCCTGGCGGATGGTGTCGTCGCCGTCGCGCATCAGCGCTTCTTCCACCAGCAGCCGGCTGTCGGCCATCGTCAATGACAGCCAGAGGTCGGCCGCTTCGCGCAGGCGCGGCGGCTGCGCGGGCTCGACGCGGTAGCCAGCGCTCTCCAGCCGGCGCGCCGCGCGCTGCAATGCATCGGCCACCTCGGGATCGCAGGCGTAGCCGGGCAGCTCGGTGCACAGCGCCACGCTGACGGGGCTGCTCGAGGTTGCGGATTCGAGCGGCGCGGGCGCCCACCACGGGTCGCGCACATCGCGCTGCGCCATCGCGGCGAAGGCCAGCCGCAGGTCGCGCACGCTGCGCGCCAGCGGCCCTTGCACCGACGTGAGCTGGACCACCATCGGCCGCTCGCTCCCGCCCGAAGGATTGAAGGCCGGCACGCGGCCGAAGCTCGGGCGCAGGCCGTACACGCCGCAGGCGTAGGCCGGGTAGCGGATCGATCCGCCCTGGTCATTGCCGTGCGCGATCGCGCCGATGCCGACCGCCACCGCCGCCGCCGCGCCGCCGCTCGAACCGCCCGGCGTCACGTCGGCGTTGTGCGGATTCAGCGTGCGGCCGTGGGCTGCGTTGTCGGTGAACCAGCGCATCGAGAACGCGGGCGTGTTGGTGCGACCGACGACGATCGCGCCGGCGCGCTGCAGGTTTGCCACCACGGGACTGTCTTCCGTGGCCACGACACTGCGGTAGGCCTCCACGCCGTTGGTGGTGGCGTGCGCGCGCTGGTCGACGTTGACCTTGATGGTGACGGGCACGCCGTGCAGCGGCCCGGTCGCTTCGCCGCTCGCCAGTGCCGCGTCGGCCTGCGCCGCCGCGCCCAGCGCTTCGTCGGCGCAGCGGTCGACCACGGCGTTCAGCTGCGGGTTCACCGCGTCGAGCCGCGCCAGGCTGCTGCGCACCGCGTCGACGCACGAGACCTCGCGCGCCTTGATGCGCTGCGCCAGGTCGGCGGCTTCCAGTTGCCAGAGTTGCATGCGTTGTCTCCTTGGGAAAAAGTGAAATCCATCGGGCCGTTCGTCAGTCGCCCTTGACGCCCGCGCGCCGCACGGCGTCGGCCCAGCGCGGCTTCTCGCGTTTCATCAGCGCGCTGAGTTCCTCGGGGCTCGAAGGCAGCGCCTCGATCGACAGCGCGGCGTTGGCCCGGACCACGGCCGGGTCGGCCAGTGCGGCGCGCAGCGCGGTGTTGAGCCGGTCGACCGTCTTGCGCGGCGTGCCTGCCGGCGCCATCAGTGCGCCCCAGGCCACCACCTCGAAACCGGGCACGCCGCTTTCGGCCACCGTCGCCACCTCGGGCAGCACGCCGGCGCGCTTGGCGCTGGTCACGGCAATCGCCTTGACCCGACCTTGCTGGATGAACGGCAGCACCGCCGAGATGTTCTCTATGGTCACGTCGAGCTGGCCGTTGACCATGTCGCCGACCGCCTGCGTGCCGGTCTTGTAGGGCACCTGCACCATCGTCAGGCCCGTCTCTGCCTTCAGCAGTTCGCCGGTCAGGTGGCCCGCACTGCCGATGCCGGGCGAGCCGACCGAGAGCTTGCCCGGGTGCTCGCGCCCGTAGGCGACCAGCTCCTGCAGCGTGCGCACTGGCAGGTCCTTGCGCACGATCAGCACGTAGGCGTTGCTCGAGATCAGGCCGACCGGCACCAGGTCTTTCTCGGGCGCGTACGGCAGCTTCGAGAAGAAGGCCGGGTTGATGCTCAGCGTGACGAGGTTGCCGTAGCCGACCGTGTAGCCGTCGGGCGCGGAGGTCGCCAGTGCTTGCGTGCCGACGATGCCGCCGGCGCTGGGGCGGTTGTCCACCGCCATGGCCTGGCCCAGTTCGCGGCCCATCGCGTCGGCCACGGGCCGCACCGCCACGTCCACGCCCGAGCCGGCGGCGTAAGGCACGATGAACTTCAGCGGGCGCTCGGGGTACTGGGCCGAGGCGCCGAGGGCGACGGCGGCAAGCCCGGCAAGAAGGGTGCGGCGGGTCCACGCGAATGACAGCAGTGCAGGCACGAAGGTATCTCCTGTGAGAAGCCCGCCGCTCACGATGAGACGACCGGTGCGCAAAGTCTAGGAATCGACTGCCCGCCGGAAAAGACAATCGCTTGTCGCGATGACAACCTGTGTTTGTCTGGGGATCACCCGGTGGCGCCGCCCGGCAGAATGCGCCGCATGAAGGACCACCAGCTCAAGGCCTGGCTGCGGCTGGCCGACACCGGCAGCATCCGCGCCGCCGCGCGCAGCCTGCACCTGAGCCAGGCGGCCGTGACCAAGGCGATCCGCGAGCTCGAGGCCGAGGTCGATGCGCAGCTGGTGCTGCGCAGTTCGCGCGGCATCGAGTTCACCGAATGCGGCCGCCAGCTCACCGTGCGCGCGCGGCTCGCGCACCAGCAGCTCGAACTCGCGCGCCAGGACATCCGCATCCTGCAAGGCAGCCAGCACGGGCGCGTGGCCATTGCGGTGACGCCGATGGTGTTCCTGGGCGTGCTGCCCGAGGTGGTGCGCGCCTTTCGCAAGGCGATGCCGCATGCGCAGCTCAAGCTCTTCGACGGCCTGATTCCCCAGGTGCTGCCGCTGCTGCGCGAGGGCATGATCGATTTCGCGGTGGCCGGCCCGGTGGCCGCGGCGCTCGATACCGACTTCGCGTTCGAGCGGCTCGACATGATCGAGATGGCGGTGCTCTGTCGCCGCGGCCATCCGCTGAACCGCGCCACGCGTTGGGAAGAGGTGGCGGGCGCCGAATGGCTCATGCACCTGGCGCCGGGCAGCCAGCACACCTTCTTGCTCGAGCAGTACGCCGAACAGGGACTGCCGCTGCCGGAGCACCGCATCGAGGTGGCGTCGTTCGGTGTGAGCTGGGGCCTGCTGACCCGCAGCGACGCGCTGATGGTCGGGCCGGCCGGCATGCTCACGATGCCGCCCTATGCCGACATGGTGGAGCGCGTGCCGCTCGCGATGCCGGTGCCTCCGCTGGAGCTGGGCATCGTCTCGCCGCGCGGCAAGCCGCTGTCGCTGGCGGCGCTGCGGCTGGCCGAGCTGTTTCGCAAGTACCTGGCGCGGCCCGCCTGAGCGATGTCATCGTTTTCGCGATCGCCGCGTGTATATTGCGCCGGCGTTCGCGGGTCCATTCCCACGCTCGCAGACCCAAGGGAAGCCGTCATCGCAGCCACCATCGAAGCCGCGAGACAGACCAATGATTCAGGACGCCCCGCCCATGACCCCCTTGCGCATGCTGCCGCTGCTGAGTGCCCTTCTTCTGCCGGGCCTCGCGCTGGCGCAGTCTTTCGAGCCGAAGAACATCTGGGTCAACCCCGGCTTCTACTCGGCCCACTTCGACAGCGGCAAGGGCCTGGAAAACGCCAACCCGGGCCTGGGCTTCGAGTACCCGCTGAACGACACCTACCGCGTCACGGCCGGCACCTTCCACAACAGCAACCGGCGCCAGTCGCACTACGTCGGCCTGTACATCCTGCCCTTCGAGTTCTACGGCGTGAAGTTCGGCGCGGTGGTGGGCGGCTTCGACGGCTACCCCGACTACCGCAACGGCAACTGGTTCCCGGCCATCATTCCGACGGCCGCCATCGAAGGCAAGAACTGGGGCCTCAACATCGCCTACGTGCCGACGATCAGGAACCGGTTGTACGGCGCGATCAGCTTCCAGCTCAAGTACCGTTTCGGTACGCACGAGTAGCGACAACGAAAAAGGCCAAGGCCGCGTGAGCGACCTTGGCCTTGTGTGCGAAGGCCCAACAGGGCCGCAGGCTCAGTGCCGGAAGTGGCGCACGCCCGACAGCACCATCACCACGCCGCGCTCGTCGGCCGCGTCGATCACTTCCTGGTCGCGCATCGAGCCGCCCGGCTGGATGACGCAGCCCGCGCCCGCATCCACCACCACGTCGAGGCCGTCGCGGAACGGGAAGAAGGCGTCGCTGGCCACCGCCGTGTCCTTGAGCGACAGGCCTGCGTGCTCGGCCTTGATGCTCGCGATGCGCGCGGAGTCGAGGCGGCTCATCTGGCCGGCACCCACGCCCATGGTCATGCCGTCGGCGCAGAACACGATCGCGTTGCTCTTGACGTACTTCGCGACCTTCCAGGCGAACAGCAGGTCTTGCAGTTGTTGCGGCGTGGGCTGCTTCTTGCTGACCACCTTGAGGTCGGCCAGTGCCAGCTCGTGGTTGTCGGCGGTCTGGATCAGCAGGCCCGAGCCGACGCGCTTGACGTCCATCGCGTTGCGGCCGTTGTCCCAGTCGGTGCTTCCACCCTTGGGCAGTGCGATCTCGAGCACGCGCACGTTGAGCTTGGCCTTGGTGGCCTGGAACACTTCGAGCGCCTCGGGCGTGTAGCCCGGTGCCATCAGCACTTCGACGAACTGCTTGTTGACGGCCTGCGCCGTCGCAAGGTCCACCGTTCGGTTGAAAGCGATGATCCCGCCGAAGGCCGAGGTCGGGTCGGTCTTGAAGGCCTTGCTGTAGGCCTCGAGCGCGTCGGTGCCCACGGCCACGCCGCAGGGGTTGGCGTGCTTCACGATCACGCAGGCGGGCTCGTCGAAGCTCTTCACGCATTCCCACGCCGCATCGGCGTCGGCGATGTTGTTGTAGCTGAGCTCCTTGCCCTGCAGCTGCCTGGCCGACACGAGCGAACCGGGCGCCGAGTACAGGTCGCGATAGAACGCGGCCTGCTGGTGCGGGTTCTCGCCGTAGCGCAGGTCCTGCACCTTCACGAAGCGGCCGTTGCTCTGCGCCGGGAACAGCGAGCGCGTGGGTGCGGGCTGGCCGATGCTGGCGTCGAAGTCGATGGCCGAGAGGTAGTCGCTGATCGCGCCGTCGTAGTCGGCGATGCGGTTGAACGCAGCCACCGAGAACGCGAACTTGGTCTTGTCGCTGAGCTTGCCGTCGGCCTGGAGCTCGGCCAGCGCCACGGCGTACTGCGAGGCGTCGGTGAGCACGCCCACGTCTTTCCAGTTCTTGGCCGCGCTGCGCACCATGGCCGGGCCGCCGATGTCGATGTTCTCGATGGCGTCTTCGAGCGTGCAGCCGGGCTTGGCCACGGTGGCTTCGAACGGGTACAGGTTGACCACCAGCAGGTCGATGGTGTCGATGCCGTGTTCCTTGATGGCGGCCACGTGCGCGGGCAGGTCGCGGCGCGCCAGCAGGCCGCCGTGGATCTTCGGGTGCAGCGTCTTCACGCGGCCGTCGAGCATTTCGGGAAAGCCGGTGTGGTCGGCGACCTCGGTCACCGGCAGGCCGGCGTCGGCCAGGAGCTTGGCGGTGCCGCCGGTGGACAGCAGCTTGACGCCCAAGCCATGCAGGGCTTGCGCGAATTCGAGGATGCCGGTCTTGTCGGAAACGGAAAGGAGTGCGGTCTGAGCCATGGATGTGCCGTGGAGTTATTTCAAAAGTTTGTGCTCGACCAATTTCTTGCGGAGCGTGTTGCGGTTCAGGCCCAGCCATTGGGCGGCCCGGGACTGGTTGCCTTCGGCGCGCGTCATGACGACGTCGAGCAGGGGTTTCTCGACCACGCGCACGAGCATCTCGTACATGCCGTCGGGTTCGGTGCCCCGCAGATCGCGAAAGTAGCTGTCCAGACTGCTGCGAACGCAGTCCTCGATGTGTTTCTTGCTCATTGCTTGCTTCTTCTCTTTTTCTCTTCTTCTCTCAATCGACGGCGCAGGCCGTCTCCTCTTCCCCCGACGGCTCCTCGTCTGCCGTCGGAGCGGGCATGCGGTCCATGCGGTCCGCAAGCCCCTGGAAATAGTCGTCGACCGCGCGCAGCTGTCCGGCGCAGTCTTCGATGGCGTTCATCCGTGCGCGGAACGCCTCGCCGTCGGGCAGCGCGCGCACATACCAGCCGATGTGCTTGCGCGCCGTGCGCACGCCGCTGAACTCGCCGTACAGCGCGTAGTGCTCCACCAGGTGATCGAGCAGCAGCCGGCGCACCTCGGCCACCAGCGGCGGTGCAAGGTGCGTGCCGGTGTCCAGGAAATGCGTGATCTCGCGGAAGATCCACGGCCGGCCCTGCGCGGCGCGGCCGATCATCACGGCGTCGGCGCCCGTGGCCGCGAGCACGTCGCGCGCCTTCTCGGGCGAACGGATGTCGCCGTTGGCCACCACCGGCACACGCACCGCGGCCTTCACGGCGGCGATGGTGTCGTACTCGGCGTGGCCCTTGTAGCCCTGCTCGCGCGTGCGTCCGTGCACGGTGAGCATCTGCACGCCGGCCGATTCGAAGTCGCGTGCGAGCTTCACCGCATTGCGGTTGTCTTCGCTCCAGCCGGTGCGCATCTTGAGCGTGACCGGCACGTTGAAGGGTTGCGCCGCATCGACCACGGCCTGCACGATCTCAAGCGCCAGCGGCTCGTCGCGCATCAGCGCCGAGCCGGCCCACTTGTTGCAGACCTTCTTGGCCGGGCAGCCCATGTTGATGTCGATGATCTGCGCGCCGCGCTCGATGTTGTAGACCGCGGCCTCGGCCATCATGGCCGCGTCGGTGCCGGCAATCTGCACCGCAATGGGGCCCGGCTCGCCGTCGTGGTTGGCGCGCCGCGAGGTCTTCAGCGTGTTCCAGAGCTCCTTGCGCGAGGTGACCATCTCGCTGACCGCATAGCCCGCGCCGAGTTCGCGGCACAGCATGCGGAAGGGCCGGTCCGTCACGCCGGCCATGGGCGCGACGAACAGCCGGTTTTCCAGCGTGTGGGTGCCGATCTGCAAGGTCATGGGAAGGGGTGCTGTGCGGGTCGGCTGCTGAAAAATGAGGCACGATTGTAGCCACGTGGCATTTCAGCGACTGAAACGATTTACGCCTTTTTGCGCCTGAGACACAGGCGTAAACACCAGTATTTCGCGGGGCCTTCTCCCACGCCGCCGCGACGTGAGCGCTGCCTATACTTCGCCGACCTTATGCAAGCCTGGCTCGACGCACTCCTGGCGCTCCTTGCGCTCCCCCAGTACGGACTTTCGACGCTGTTCATCGCAGCCTTCGTATCGGCCACGCTGCTGCCGGTCGGTTCCGAACCGATCTTGTTCGGCCTGCTGAAACTCAACCCCGAGATGTTCTGGCAGGCCATCGCCGTGGCCACCGTGGGCAACACGCTGGGCGGTGCGGTCGACTGGTGGATGGGCTACGGCGCGCACAAGGTCGCCGACAAATACTCGCACTCGAAACACCACCTGCGCGTGCTCGGCTGGCTCGAGCGGCTGGGCCCGAAGGCCTGCCTGCTGAGTTGGCTGCCGATCGTGGGCGATCCGCTGTGCGCGGTCGCCGGTTGGCTCAAGCTGCCGTTCTGGCCCTGTGTGGGCTACATGGCGATCGGCAAGTTCCTGCGCTACGTGACGATGACCTACGCGCTTCTATACGCCTTCCCGTCATGAAGCGCGCGTTCGAAAAAACTCAGCTCAGCAGTTCGTAGGGGCCGCCGCGTTCCAGCGCGCGCTGGTAGGCCGGGCGCGCATGGATGCGCTCCAGGTAGGCCATGAGCTTCGGTCGCTTCGCATCGAGGCCGCCGCGCGCCTGCGAGGCTTCGACCACGAAACTCATCTGGATATCGGCGCCCGTGAACTCATGGCCCGCGAACCACTCGCTCCGGCCGAGTTCGGCCTCCATGAAATTCAGATGGCCCGTGATGTTCGGATGAATGAAGGCCGACTTCGCCTTGCTTGCGATGGCCTTGGCGATCGGCTTCGCGAAGAAGGGCATCTTGCTCGTCTCGATCCGGTCGAACACCAGCTTGAGCAGCAGCGGCGACATCGCCGTGCCTTCGGCGAAGTGCAGCCAGTAGCGGTAGCGCAACGCCTCGGGCGAGCCTGCCGCAGGGGCGAGCCGGCCCTGGCCGTAGCGCTCGATGAGCGACTCGATGATCGCGCCCGATTCCGCCAGCGTCGCGCCGTCGTCAGTCGTCACCACCGGCGACTTGCCCAGCGGATGCACGGCCTTCAGCGAAGCGGGCGCCAACATGGTCTTGGGGTCGCGCTGGTAGTGGACGATCTCGTAAGGCAGCTCGAGTTCTTCGAGCAGCCAGAGCACGCGCTGCGAGCGCGAGTTGTTCAGGTGATGGACAGTGAGCATGGCGAATGAAGGCCTTCCGGCAGAGGATGCAGCGGGCGCGCAGTCTAACCACAACGCACGCAGCTTTCAGGCGCCCGCTGCGACAGCGTCACCGCCTACGGCAAACCGTGGACCTGCTTCCTACACTGACCGGAATGCCCCACCTCTTCACGCGGCGCCGCCGCACCTCGCTCATCGGACTCTGGCTCGGCCTTGCGGCCTGCCACGCCTGGGCATTGACGCCCGAGGAGGTGTTCCGCAAGGTCTCGCCCGCTGTCTGGACCGTCAAGGGCGAGCGAGGCAACAACCAGACCGCCATCGGCAGCGCGGTGGCCGTGACCTCGGGCGCGCTGGCCACGGCCTGCCACGTGGTCGATGGCGCCGTCTCCGTCACCGTGACGCAGGGCCCGACCACGCTGCGCATCGCCCGCATCGTGCGTGACCCCGACCCGTCGCGCGACCTGTGCGTGCTCACGAGCGAAACGCCGCTGCAATTGCCCGCCGTGCAGATCGTGCCCGCCGGTGAGCTGCGTGTCGGCCAGCGCGTGTTCGCCGTCGGCAGCCCACACGGCCTCGAACGCACGCTGAGCGAAGGCCTGATCTCCGCGCTGCGCCCGCGCGCGCCCGGGCAACTGCCGATCGTGCAGACGTCGGCGCCGGTGTCTTCAGGCTCCAGCGGCGGCGGGTTGTTCGATACCGAAGGCCGGCTGGTCGGCGTGACCGACAGCGTGGCGCCCGGCGGCGCGAACCTCGGCTTTGCCTATCCGGCGCAATGGGTGATGGAGCTGCCGCAGCGCGTGACCACGGAGCTGGCGACATGGCGCGATCTGCTGAAAAGCACCGGCGTAGTGTTCGGCAGCAACGGGGAGCCTGCGCCTTCAGGACACGCCGAGTTGGCAGATCTGCAAGCTCTGCCGCCCATCGGCGCCGACCCGACCCCGGTGCGCAACGCCTACCGCCAGTTCCTGCTGCAGGCGCGGCCCCGCATCTTCCTGATCACAAGCGACCAGAAGTTCGGCACCGCCACCAACTCGGCCGCGCTGACAGAGCATCTGAAAGGCTGCACCGAACGCAAGGTGACGTGCGCGGCCTATGCGGTGGACGACACCGTGGTGTGGGGCAAGCAGAAGACCAATTGATCGACGAGGCAAGCGACAGCGAAGCCCGTTCGTGAAACACCGAGGAACCGGCTTCGCCGGGCCTCAGGTGTTGCCCCCGGCAGGGGGTTGGCGCAGCGGACACGCAGTGCCGCGCAGCCTGGGGGCGAGCGAAATCAGGAGCTGAACAGGAAGTTCATCACGTCGCCATCCTTCACGACGTATTCCTTGCCTTCCGAACGCATCTTCCCCGCGTCCTTCGCGCCCTGCTCACCCTTGAAGGCGATGTAGTCGTCGAACGCAATGGTCTGGGCACGGATGTAGCCCTTCTCGAAGTCGCCGTGGATCACGCCGGCGGCTTGCGGGCCGGTGTCGCCGATGTGGATGGTCCAGGCGCGCACTTCCTTCACGCCGGCGGTGAAGTAGGTCTGCAGGCCCAGCAGCTTGTAAGCCGCACGGATCAGGCGGTTCAGGCCCGGTTCTTCCTGGCCGATTTCGGCGAGGAACATCTTCTTGTCTTCCTCGTCCATCTCGGACAGGTCGGCTTCGATCTTGGCGCAGATGGCGACCACGGGGGCGCCCTGCTTGGCGGCGTATTCGCGCAGGCGGTCGAGGTACGGGTTGTTCTCGAAACCGTCTTCGGCCACGTTGCCCACGAACATCGCGGGCTTGGCGGTGATGAGCGTGAAGCTCTTCACCAGCGGCACTTCTTCCTTCGTGAACTCGAGCGCGCGCACCGGCGTGTTCTCGTTTAGCGCGGCCTGGCAGCGTTCGAGCAGGCCGACGAGCTTCTGCGCGTCCTTGTCGCCCGAACGGGCGACCTTGGTGTGGCGGTGCAGCGCCTTCTCGACCGTGGCCAGGTCGGCCAGGCAGAGTTCGGTCTGGATCACTTCGATGTCGGAGATCGGGTCGACCTTGCCGGCCACGTGGATCACGTTCTCGTCGTCGAAGCAGCGCACCACGTTGACGGTGGCGTCGGTCTCGCGGATGTGCGCCAAAAACTTGTTGCCCAGGCCTTCACCAGTGCTGGCACCGGCCACCAGGCCGGCGATGTCGACGAACTCGACGATGGCGGGCACCACGCGCTCGGGCTTGACGATCTCGCTCAATTGGTCGAGCCGCGGATCGGGCACTTCCACCACGCCCACGTTGGGCTCGATGGTGCAGAACGGATAGTTTTCCGCTGCGATGCCGGCCTTGGTCAACGCATTGAAAAGGGTGGATTTACCGACGTTGGGCAGGCCGACGATGCCGCATTGCAAACTCATGGGAGGTCCTCTTGGGTAACCCCCGATTTTAGGCTGACCGGGTTCTCCCCCGGGCCGAGCCCACTTCCGGCCATTCCCGCGCACCATTTCCGAAGCGGTCAGCCCCGCACGAAAGCCCTCTGGCAGCGGCTTTTCGGCCTCAAAAGCTCAGGGTTAGACCCGACTCGCAAACGTTTGCGCAAACGTTTCCCTCGATTAATATCGGGGCCCCCGGCACAGACCGGCGTTCCGCTCTGACCCCTCATTTCAGGAGACATCCACCATGAAGTTCACCCGCCGTACCCTGCAAAGCGCTGCCGCATTGACCTTGCTGGGCGCCATCGCCGGAACGCCCGCCTTCGCGCAGGACAAGCCGAAGGTCGCGCTGGTCATGAAGTCGCTGGCCAACGAATTCTTCCGCACCATGGAAGACGGCGCCAAGGCGCACCAGAAGGCCAACGCCGCGCAGTACACGCTGGTGGCCAACGGCATCAAGGACGAGACCGACACCGCCGCGCAGATCAAGATGGTCGAGCAGATGGTGGCGCAGAAGATCAACGCGCTGGTCATCGCGCCCGCCGATTCGAAGGCGCTGGTGCCGGTGATCAAGGCGGCCATCGACAAGGGCATCCTGGTCGTGAACATCGACAACCAGCTCGACGGCGCTGCCCTGAAGGAAAAGGGCATCCAGGTGCCCTTCGTCGGCCCCGACAACCGCGCCGGCGCCAAGCTGGTGGGCGACGCGCTCGCCAAGGAGCTGAAGTCGGGCGACAAGGTCGGCATCATCGAAGGCGTGTCGACCACCTTCAATGCGCAGCAGCGCACGCTGGGCTACCAGGACGCCATGAAGGCCGGCGGCATGACCGTGGTCGGCGTGCAGTCGGGCCAGTGGGAAATCGACAAGGGCAACACCGTGGCCGCCGGCATGATGCGCGAGCACCCCGACCTGAAGGCCCTGCTGGCCGGCAACGACAGCATGGCACTGGGCGCCGTGGCGGCCGTCAAGGCTGCGGGCAAGACCGGCAAGGTGCTGGTCGTGGGCTACGACAACATCGGCGCCATCAAGCCGATGCTGAAGGACGGCCGCGTGCTCGCCACCGCCGACCAGTTCGCCGCCAAGCAGGCCGTGTTCGGCATCGAGACCGCGCTGAAGGCCATCGCCGACAAGAAGAAGCAATCGGAAATGCCCGCCGAAGTGAAGACCGACGTGGTGCTGGTCACCAAGTCGTCCAAGTAAGCCCACGCCCTCCGTTTCCCCTCAACAAAAAGAAGACTCCGTTTTGACTGCCGCCACCGACGCCGCCCTGCATCCCCCCTTACCCACCGCGGTGCTCTCTTTGAGCACCGTGGGCAAGGACTACGCGGCGCCGGTGCTCGACGACGTGTCTCTCGAGCTGCGCGCGGGCGAAGTGCTCGCGCTCACGGGCGAGAACGGCGCGGGCAAGAGCACGCTGTCGAAAATCGTCTGCGGGCTGGTACAGCCCACGCGCGGCGGCATGTTGCTCGACGGGCAGCCCTTCGCGCCGGCCTCGCGCCGCGACGCCGAGCGCCTGGGCGTGCGCATGGTCATGCAGGAGCTCGGCCTCGTCACCACGCTGTCGGTGGCCGAGAACCTGCTGCTCGACCGCCTGCCGCACAAGAGCGGCTGGATCCGCCGTGCCACGCTGCACGAGCTGGCCGAGCGCCAGCTCGCCAAGATCGGGCTGGACGGCATCGACCCGGCCACGCCGGTGGCGCGGCTGGGCATCGGCCAGCAGCAGATGGTGGAAATTGCGCGCAACCTGCAGGACGACACGCGCGTGCTGGTGCTCGACGAGCCCACCGCCATGCTCACGCCGCGCGAAACCGCGCACCTGTTCGAGCAGATCGAACTGCTGAAGCTGCGCGGCGTGGCGATCGTCTACGTGTCGCACCGCCTCGAAGAACTGCAGCGCATCGCCGACCGCGTGGCGGTGCTGCGCGACGGCAAGCTGGTCGACGTGCGCGCCATGGCCGGCGTGCGCGAATCCGAACTCGTGCAGCGCATGGTCGGCCGCGCGGTGCACGAGCACGAGGGCCGCGCGCGCCGCGTGGCGGGCCCGGTGCTGCTGAGCGCGCGCGGCATCGGCCGGGCGCAGGTGGTGCGCGATGTCGACCTCGAGCTGCGCGCCGGTGAAATCATGGGCCTGGCCGGCCTCGTCGGCTCGGGCCGCACCGAGCTCGTGCGGCTGCTGTTCGGTGCCGACCGCGCCGACCGCGGCGAGGTCGTGCTGCACGACGGTACGCCAGCCGCACAGCCCGTGCAGCATGCGCGCAAGGGCTGGCGCTCGCCGATGCAGGCGATTCGCGCAGGCATCGGCCTCGTCACCGAAGACCGCAAGTCGCAGGGTCTGCTGCTGTCGCAGCCGATCCGCGTCAACGCCACGCTGAGCGACCTCGGCGCGATCTCGCATGCCGGCTGGCTGCGCCGCGCCAAGGAGCGCCAGATTGCGCGCCGGCTGGTGGAACTGCTGCGCATCCGCTCGCGCAGCATCGAGCAGCCCGTGTCGACACTCAGCGGCGGCAACCAGCAGAAGGTGGTGTTCGCGCGCTGGCTGCACCGCGAATGCAAGGTGCTGCTGCTGGACGAACCCACGCGCGGCGTGGACGTGGGCGCGCGCGCCGACCTGTACACCGAACTCGACCGCATGACCGACGCCGGCAAAGCACTCCTGATGGTGTCGAGCGACCTGCGCGAGCTGATGGCCATGTGCGACCGCATCGGCGTGATGAGCGCCGGCCGGCTGGTCGCTGTGTTCGAGCGCGGCGAATGGACCGAGCAGTCGCTGCTCGCCGCCGCCTTCAGCGATGCCACGGGCCGCGTGCCCGGCTCTCCCGCGGACTCTGCCCATTCCGCAGCTTCCGCCCCGACTTCCGCCGACGCCTGACGACCATGAACGCCGCCTCCCCTTCTTCTTCCGCTGCCACCCGCAAGCCGCCGTCCGCACTCAAGGGCCAGCTCGGCACCTACCTGGGCCTGACGGTCGTGCTGCTGGGCATGATTGCGCTGTTCGGCTCGATGAGCGAATACTTCCTCACGCGCGACACCTTCATCTCGATCGCCAATGAAATCCCGGCGCTGGCCGTGATGGCGGTGGGCATGACCTTCGTGCTGATCATCGCGGGCATCGACCTGTCGGTGGGCTCGGTGCTCGCACTCAGCGCGGCCGTCACGGCCGCCGCCATCCTCGAATGGAAACTCTCGGTGCCGCTGGCCGCCATGCTCGGCCTGGCCACGGGGCTGGTCTGCGGCACGGTGACCGGCGCGGTGTCGGTCGCGTGGCGGCTGCCGAGTTTCATCGTCTCTCTGGGCATGCTCGAAGCCGTGCGCGGCGGCGCCTACCTGGTCACCGATTCGCGCACGCAGTACGTGGGCGACGCCATCTCGGGCCTGGCCGCACCGTGGATCGGCGGCATCTCGGCCGCCTTCGTGCTCGCGGTGGTGCTGGTCGCCGTGGGGCAGCTGGTGCTCACGCGCTCCGTGTTCGGCCGCCATGTCGTGGGCATCGGCACCAATGAAGAAGCCATGCGCCTGGCGGGCATCGACCCGCGGCCGATCCGCATCATCGTCTTCGCCGTCACCGGCCTGCTGGCCGGGCTCGCGGGCCTGATGCAGTCGGCCCGCCTCGAAGCGGCCGACCCGAACGCCGGTGTCGGCATCGAGCTGCAGGTGATCGCGGCCGTGGTCATCGGCGGCACCAGCCTCATGGGCGGACGCGGCTCTGTCGTCAACACCTTCTTCGGCGTGCTAATCATCGCGGTGCTCGAGGCCGGCCTGGCACAGGTCGGCGCGAGCGAGCCGAGCAAGCGCATCATCACGGGCGCGGTGATCGTGGTGGCCGTCATCATCGACACCCTGCGCCAGCGCCGGGCCGATCGTCGACTGGCCTGAGCTTCCACAGGAACTAGGACAACCATGGCCACCATCAAGGACGTTGCACTCCAGGCGGGCGTTTCCGTCACCACCGTGTCGCACGTCGTCAACGACACGCGCCACGTGAGCGCCAAGGTGCGCGAGCGCGTGGAGCTGGCGATCCGCGAGCTCGGCTACGTGCCCAACGCGATGGCGCGCAGCCTCAAGAGCAACACCACCTCGACGCTGGGCATGCTCATTCCCAACAGCTCGAACCCCTATTTCGCCGAGATCGTGCGCATCGTGGAAGACCGCTGCTTCGGCGCCGGCTACACGCTGGTGCTGTGCAACACCGACGACGAGCCCCGGCGCCAGAGCGTGTACCTGCAGGTGCTGGCCGAGCGCCGCATCGACGGGCTCATCGTGGTGTCGACCGGCGCCGACGAAGACGACTCGCTCGCCACGCAACTGCGCGGCCTGCGCATTCCCACCGTGCTGGTCGACCGCGAGATCGCCGACCCAGCCTGCGACCTGGTGGAAACCGCCCACATGCAGGGCGGCCTGCTCGCCGTGCGGCACCTGCTGTCGCTGGGCCACAAGCGCATCGCCTGCATCGGCGGACCGACCGGCGTGACGTCGAGCGAGCAGCGCATCGAAGGCTGGCGCATGGCGCTGGCGGAGACCGGCTCGGCACCGAACGCCGACGCGCTGCTGTGGCGCGGCGGCTTCACCAGCCAGGGCGGCTACGAGGCGATGCACGCCATCCTGCGCACCGAGCAAAAACCTTCGGCCGTGTTCGTGTGCAACGACCTCATGGCCATTGGCGCGCTGCGTGCCGCGCATGAAAGCGGCGTGCGCGTGCCCGACGAACTGTCGATCGTGGGCTTCGACGACATCGAACTGTCGGCCTACACCAGCCCGCCGCTCACCACCGTGGCCCAGCCCAAGGAGCGCATCGGCGCGCTGGCGGTCGACATGCTGCTGGAGCGCATGGGCGGCAAGCGCCGCGACGCGCGCAAGGTCGTGCTGCAACCCGAGCTGCGCGTGCGCGCCTCGACCACGCGCCACGCGGGCTTTCGCGAAGCGGGCGTGACGCCCGCCTCCTCCTCCACCACCGCCACACCTTCCAAGTCCCGCACCTCGTGAGCCTTCAGCCTCCTTCTTCTTCCTCCTCTGTGCCGCCGCGCATCGTGGTGCTCGGCAGCCTGAACATGGACATCGTGCTGCGCGTGCCGCACGCGCCGGCCGCGGGCGAAACCCTGCTGGGCCGCTCGATCGACGCCATCCCCGGCGGCAAGGGCGCCAACCAGGCCGTGAGCTGCGCGCGCGAAGGTGCGCAGGTGCACATGATCGGTTGCGTGGGCGACGACGCCCATGGCCAGGCACTGCGCGATGCGCTCGCGCGCGACGGCATCGACACCTCGGCGCTGCGCACCGACACCGCCGAGCCCACCGGCACGGCGCTGATCCTGGTGGAAGACAGCGGCCAGAACCGCATCGTGATGATCCCCGGCGCCAACGCGCGCGTCGCCCTCGACGACGCTGCGCTGCGCACGCAACTGCAAGGCGCAGCCTTCCTCGTCGCGCAGTTCGAGACCCCGATGGATCAGGTGGCGCGCGCCATCGCCGCCGCGCACGACGCGGGCTGCGCGGTGATGCTCAACCCCTCGCCGGTGCAAACCATCGCCGAGGCGCTCTGGCCCCGCATCGACACGCTCGTGGTCAACGAGATCGAGGCGCAGACGCTGTCGGGCCAGAACGCCGACAGCCCCGAGGAAGCCGCGCAGGCCGGCCAGGCGCTGCGCGCGCGCGGCATCGCCCGCGTGGTCGTGACGCTGGGCTCGCGCGGCGCGGTGGCGGTCGATGCCGATGGCGCACGCCACCATCCCGCGCCGAAGGTGCAGGCGGTCGACACCACCGCCGCTGGCGACACCTTTCTGGGTGCGCTCGCCGTGGCACTGGGCGAAGGCCAATCGTTCGACGAGGCCGTGCGCCTGGGCGTCCGCGCCGCCGCGCTGTGCATCCAGCAGCCCGGCGCCCAACCCTCCATTCCGCTGCGCGACGCCGTGCTGCGCAGCCCCCTGCCCCCCGACTGGATCACGCTGTGAAACGCTCTCCCCTGCTGCACGCCGAACTCTCCCACGTGATCGCCTCCATGGGCCACGGCGACATGCTGGTGATCGGCGACGCCGGCCTGCCCATTCCCGACGGCCCGCGCCGCATCGACCTGGCCGTGGCGCGCGGTGTGCCGGGGATCAGCGATGTGCTGAAGGCGGTGCTGTCGGAGATGCAGGTGGAAAGCGCACTCATGGCGCGCGAAGCGCTGGAGCACTTGCCTGCCGGCACGCTGCCCGCGTGGTGCGAAGGCCAGCTGAGCGTGGTGCCGCAGGTCATATCGCACGAAGAACTGAAGCGCGTGAGCGCGCGCGCCAAGGCCGTGGTGCGCACGGGCGAATGCACGCCTTACGCAAACATCATCCTGGTCGCCGGCGTGGCGTTCTGATCGCCCCTTACTCGAAGCGGTAGTTCGCGCCCACAGGCTGCCCCACCTTCAGCAGGTGCTCCACGCCCTGCACCACGATGCAGTTCATGCCGAAGGTGATGCCGCCGTCCACGCGCGCGTCGGCGCGGTAGGTGCGCAGCATGTCGCCGACCTCGGGGCTGCTGAGCGCGGTGGCGGGGTTGATGTCGGGAATCGGGCAGCGCGTGCAGGGCTTGACCGGGCGCAGCTCGGCTTGGCCCTGGCCGGTGGTGACGTGCAGCGCGTCGACCCGGTCTTCGTCGTGCGACTCGATGCCGGCCAGCACGATGTTCGGGCGGAAGCGCTCGATGCCGACCGGGCCGTGGCCGGCCGCGGCGAGGCGCTCGTTGAGTTCGGCGAGCGAGCCTTCGCTGGCCACCAGCAGCGGAAAGCCGTCGGCAAACTGGTTCAGCGCTTCGACGCCGTCGGTCCACTTCAGGCTCGACAGGCGCTGGTGCTCGGGGTCGAAGCGCACGAGGCGCAGCGTCTGCGGCTTGCCGGGCTCCGAGAGGAAATCGCTGAACCACTGGGCGGCAATGTCGCCCATGTCGTAGGCCGCCACGTCGTCCTTCCACACGCGCACGCGCACCGGCTGCTCGACGCGGTCGAAGGCCAGGTGCAGCGCCAGCATGCCGGGCGCGCGCAACACGACCTCGGTGTGCTTCATCTGCGGCCGAATGAGCGCCATGCGCGGCAGCTGGCGCTGGGTGACGAACTCGCCCTGCGCATCGACGACCATCCAGGCCCGGTCGAACTCCAGGCCGGTTTCGGTGAGCAGCATCTCGTCGAGCTCGACGCCCGCGCACGACTTGACGGGGTACACGAACAGGCGCGAGATGGTGGCCTGGAGATCGAAAGCGGACGGCTGCGACACGGTGGGGTTCCTTTGAAATCGCTGGCCATTCTCCTGCATGAACGGGTATCGGCGCCCGTGCGCGAGGCAACTCCTACAATCATCTGATGGCCCTTTCCCCCGAAGTTTGTATCCGCGGCGCCGGCATCGTCGGCCGTACGCTGGCGCTGCTGCTGGCGCGCGAACGCGTGCGCGTCGCGCTGGTGGTGCCGCCCGCCCCGCCGGCCAAGGAAGACATCCGGGCGTACGCGCTCAACGTGGCGTCCCGCACGCTGCTCGAATCGCTGCGCGGCTGGCCCGACACGGCCCATGCCACGCCGGTGCACGAGATGCAGGTGCACGGCGACGACGGCGGCCGGGTGCAGTTCAGCGCCGCGCGCCAGAAGGTCGAGGCGCTGGCCTGGATCGTCGACGTGCCCGCGCTCGAACAGCAACTGGCCGACGCGGTGCGCTTCCAGCCCCTGATCGACGTGGTGACCGAGCCCGTGGCCGCGCCGCTCACCGTGGTGTGCGAAGGCAAGGCCAGCGCCTCGCGCGCGGCGCTGGGCGTGAGCTACGAGGTGACGCGCTACCCGCAGCACGCCATTGCCGCGCGGCTCGAGGCCGCGCACACGCACGACGGCATCGCGCGCCAGTGGTTCAACGACCGCGGCGAGGTGTTCGCCCTGCTGCCGCTGGGCGGCGTGCACGGCAAGACGCTGGCGCTGGTGTGGTCGGTCGACCAGTTGCGTGTGCCCGAGCTGGTCGCGCAAAGCGTCGAAGAATTCAGCGCCGCCGTGAGCGAAGCCAGCCACGGTGAGCTGGGCTCGCTGCGGCTCACGAGCGAACGCGCCGTGTGGCCGCTGTCGCGCGCCATCGCCGACCGCTGGTCCGGCACGATGCCCGGCCAGCCCACCCAATCGTGGGTGCTCGCGGGCGACGCCGCCCACACGGTGCATCCGCTGGCGGGCCAGGGCCTGAACCTCGGCCTGTCTGATGCGACCGCGCTGGCCGAGGTGATCCGCACCCGCGATTACTGGCGCAGCGTGGGCGACGCCCGCCTGCTGCGCCGCTACGAACGCGCCCGCCGCGCCGACGTGCTGCAGATGAGCCTGGCGACCGACGGATTGCAGCAACTTTTCTCGCACAACCTGGGTCCACTCCCTGCGTTGCGCAACTGGGGCATGCGCGGTTTCGACCGCACGCGCTTCGTGAAGCACTGGATCACCGCCCAGGCCATGGGCCTCAAAGCCTGACCGCCTGACGCCGCCCACCAGCCCTCCACCTTTTTCCCGAAACCTTCCCGATGACCTTCGTCCGCCACCTTCTCGTCGCCGCCTGCGCGCTGCTCACGCTCTCCACCGCCGGCGCGGGCGAGGCCGAGATCCGCAAGAACCTGCCGACGCACATCCCGCAGCTCCCGCCCATCGAGGAAGTCACCAAGACGCCCGTGCCGGGCCTGTACGAAGTGCGCGTCGGCGGCAGTCAGCTGCTCTACACCGACGAACAGGGCAACTACCTGCTGCAGGGCAACCTGATCGACGCCAAGACGCGCCGCAACCTCACCGAGGAACGCGTCGAGAAGCTCACCGCTGTCGCCTTCGACAAGCTGCCCGTGAAAGACGCGATCAAGATCGTGCGCGGCAACGGCAAGCGCAAGGTCGCGGTCTTCGAAGACCCGAACTGCGGCTACTGCAAGCGCTTCGAGAAAGACATGAAGAAGGTCGACAACGTGACCGTCTACATGTTCCTGTACCCCGTGCTCGGCGCCGACTCGACCGCCAAGTCGCGCGACATCTGGTGCAGCAAGGACCCGGGCAAGGCCTGGGCCGACTGGATGGAAAACAGCGTCAAGCCGGCCGCCGCCGCCAGCACCTGCAACGTGACGGCGCTGGAGCGCAACGTGGAGTTCGGCCGCAAGTACAACATCACGGGCACGCCCACGCTGATCTTCACCGACGGCAGCCGCGTCCCGGGCGCGATCCCCGCCGAACAGGTCGAGAAGCAACTCGCCGCCGCCAACTGATCCAATGGCGACGACCTCGACGACTTCTGCTTCCCGGCGCGCGGGCGCTGCTGCAACCGCCCCTGCCGCCGTGCATTGCCGCGTCGAATGCGCGGACCTTCATGCCCGCCTGTTCGCTGTCACGCTGACCATCGCCGCGCCCGCCGCGCAGCAGCGCGTGGCGCTGCCGGTGTGGATTCCGGGCAGCTACCTCGTGCGCGAGTTCTCCAAGAACCTGCAGGGCCTGCGCGCCACGCAGGGCCGCCGCAAGCCGGTGCTCACGCAGCTCGACAAATGCAGCTGGCAGATCGACTGCGTGCCGGGCCAGCCGCTGGTGCTGCACTACCAGGTCTGCGCCTACGACAACTCGGTGCGAACCGCGTGGCTCGACGCCACGCGCGGCTTCTTCAACGGCACCAGCGTCTGCCTGCGCGTCGAAGGCCAGACCGAAGCGCCGCATGCGCTCGAAATCGTGCCGCCCACACAGTCGCCAGACGCCGCGCGCTGGTCGTGCGCCACCGCGCTCGTGCCGACGAAGGCCGACAAGTACGGCTTCGGCAGCTACCGCGCCGCCGGCTACGACGAACTGGCCGACAGCCCGGTCGAGATGGGCGCTTTCTGGAGCGCCGAATTCGAAGCCTGCGGCGTGCCGCACCGCTTCGTGATCGCAGGCGCCGCGGCCTCGTTCGATGGCGAGCGGCTCATCGCCGACACGCAGGCCATCTGCGAAGCCGAGATCCGTTTCTGGCACGGCGACAAGGCCGGCAAGCGCGGCGGGCCCAAACTGCCGATCGACCGCTACGTGTTCATGCTCAATGCCGTGGACGACGGCTACGGCGGGCTCGAGCACCGCCACTCCACCGCGCTCATCTGCAACCGCCGCGACCTGCCGCAGCGTGGCGAAAAGAAGAAGCAGCCCGAGGGCTACACCACGCTGATGGGCCTCATCAGCCACGAGTACTTCCACACCTGGAACGTCAAGCGCATGCGCCCGGCGGAGTTCGCGCGCTACGACTACAGCCAGGAAAACTACACGCAGCTGCTGTGGTTCTTCGAAGGCTTCACGAGCTACTACGACGACCTGCTGCTGCGCCGCGCCGGCCGCATCGACGACGCGGCCTACCTGCGACTGCTCAACAAGACCATCAACCAGGTGCTGCAGACGCCCGGCCGGCTTGTGCAACCGGTGGCCGACGCGAGCTTCGACGCCTGGGTCAAGTACTACCGCCAGGACGAGCAGACGCCCAACAGCACCGTCAGCTACTACACCAAGGGCGCGCTGGTGGCGCTGTGCTTCGACCTCACGCTGCGCCACGAAGGCAAGGGCACGCTCGACGACGTGATGCGCCACCTCTGGACGCACAGCAACGGCGGCCCGATCAGCGAGGCCGACATTGCGGCCGCGCTCGAAGCCGTGGGCGGACGCTCGTACGCGCCGGAACTGGCGCGCTGGGTGCATTCCACCGACGAACTCCCGCTGGCCGATTTGCTGCGCGCGCACGGCGTCGCCACGCTCGACGACCCCTCGCAACCGGCGCAGGCGCTCGGCCTGCGCGTGGCCGAAACCGGCGGCAGCGTGCAGATCAAGGTGGTGCTGCGCGGCGGCGCCGCCGAGAAGGCCGGGTTCTCGGCCAACGACGAATGGCTCGGCATTGAACTGCCGGCCGTTGGCGGTCGCGGCAAGGGTGCGTCGCAACCTGCGCAGGCCTGGCGCCTAACGAAGCTCGACGACCTGGCGCTGTACCTCGGCCATGCCACCAAGTGCACGGCCCTCGTCTCGCGCGACCGCCGGCTGCTGCGCCTGCCGCTCACGCTGCCGACGGGCTCGACCACGTGGCGGCTGTTCTCGCACGACGCGGCCAAGGTCTCGGCCTGGCTCGCAGCCAAGCCGTAATTTCTTCCGTTCAGGCTGAGTGATCGACGGCCGCCGCCAGCGGCGGCCGCACGAACAGCATCGGCTGCGGCTCGCCCACCAGCACGCAGGGCTTGCCGGTGCGGCGGCAGTGGTCCTGCACGCGCCAGTAGGCGCCGTGGCTCACGCAGCCGGTCTGGCAGATCACGAGGTCGGCCGCGCGCAGGCCCGCTTCGAGCGCCGCGGGGTCGTCGGCCTCGTCGCCGCCGTCGTGGTGCAGGTAACGTCCGCCGGCAATCTCGACCAATTGACGCGCCAGCGAAGGCGCCTCTTGCGCCGCTTCCGAACGGCCGACGCACAACACCGACTTGGCACGCAGATCGGCCGGCACTTCCGGCCCCGGCGGCAGTGCATGGTGTCGCCGGCCGCCCGGCGCCAGCAACCCATGAAGGCGTTTGGGCAAGGCGGTGCCCACGGCCGCGCGCGCCGCCAGCTCTTCGCGCACGATGGCGATCGCCGAGTCGCGCGCCACCAGTGCGCCGCGCAACCGCACGATCTGCGCCTCGAGCCGCTCGACCCGGGCGGCCTGCTCGATCAGCAGGCGCGAGCAACGCTCCTGCACCCGGGCGTAAGCCCGCAGCAACACGGCATGTTCTTGCATCGGGAAGTCCATGGCGGCCATTCTAGATGAGAACAATTCTCAAATGAAACACCCGCGCGTCAGCGGGCCCAAGGCCATGCTCGGTATAGTGGAACGCGTTTTTTCCCCCACCTCCCCCGGAGACAGAGACACCATGAGCTACGAAAACATCGAAGTGCGGACCGAAGCAGGCAAGGTCGGCATCGTCACCCTCAACCGCCCCAAGGCCCTCAATGCGCTGAACGACGCGCTGATGACCGAACTGGGCCAGGCGCTCAAGGCTTTCGACGCCGACGACGCCATCGGCTGCATCATCCTCACCGGCAGCGAGCGCGCCTTCGCGGCCGGCGCCGACATCGCGGCGATGGCCAAGTACAGCTTCATCGACACCTACAAGGGCGACTACATCACGCGCAACTGGGAAACCATCCGCTCGATCCGCAAGCCGGTGATCGCGGCCGTGAGCGGCTTTGCGCTGGGCGGCGGCTGCGAGCTGGCGATGATGTGCGACTTCATCATCGCGGCCGACAACGCCAAGTTCGGCCAGCCCGAAATCAAGATCGGCGTGATCCCCGGCGCCGGTGGCACGCAGCGCCTGCCGCGCGCAGTGGGCAAGAGCAAGGCCATGGACATGGCGCTCACCGCCCGCATGATGGACGCCGCCGAAGCCGAGCGCGCGGGCCTCGTGAGCCGCGTGGTGCCCTTCGAGAAACTGGCCGACGAGGCCCTGGGCGCCGCGCTGATCATCGCGGGCTACTCGCAGATCGCCGTGATGGCCGCCAAGGAATCGGTCAACCGCGCCTTCGAGAGCGGCCTGAGCGACGGCGTGATGTTCGAACGCCGCCTGTTCCACGCGCTGTTCGCCACGCAGGACCAGAAGGAAGGCATGGACGCCTTCCTGAACAAGCGGGCCCCGGACTTCAAGAACGCCTGATCCGCTGAATCGCGGGCCCGGCGACTGCAACGGTCGCCGTCAGCGGGTCCGCGAGACCGCCGTGCGCAGCGCATCGAGCGCCTGTGCCGGTGGTGTGCCGATGGATGCGGGGCCGCCCGGTTGCGGCGTCCACCGCACCTGATCGCCCGCGATCTCGAGCACGGCCAGCAACACGCCGTCGCGCCGCAGTTCGATGCGCGCTTCGACCGGCGCAACCAGTTCCCCGCCCGACATGGTGGCCGCGCGCGCCACGGTGTTCACCAATGCCGCGAGGCCTTCGGTGTCGCCGCGCGCCTGGCGCGTGGTGGCGCCGGCACGCGTGATGTCGAGGGTGGTCCAGCGGTCCAGTGCTGTGAAGCCGCCGCTCGTGGCGGCTTCGGTGGCTGCGCGTGGTGCAGCAGCCTTCGCAGCGGCCGATGCGGGTGCAGCGCGGCGCTGCATGCCTGCGACGTTCGCGCTGGCACCGCCTTGTGCGGCGAGCGATGACGTCGTTTCTGCGGACTCGCGCTGCATCGGCGGTGCTGCTGCGGCTGCGGCCGGCGCGGGCGCGGGTGGTGCAGCGGCATAGGGCACCGGGCTCTGGCCGACATCGGCCATGGGAGGAGCCGCGGGCACAGGCGCCGACGCGATGGCGGGTGCGGCGGGCGCAGGTGCCGGGGCTTGCACCACCGGAGCCGCGGGCGCGGCCTTTTCTCGCATCCGTTCTTCGTCCTTCTGAATCGACGCCGCAGCAGCAGGGGCTTCGCGCCGCCGCGATGCGTCACGCGCTTCGGTTGTTTCGCGCTGCTTCAGCGTCTCTTTCGCATCGCGCGCCGCTTCGCTGCGCTGCGCAGCGGGCGGCATCATGTCCGCCGTTGCGGCCGGTTCAGCAGCAGGCGCGGCTGGCGTCGGTGCCGACGCCGCTGCCGGCGCCTCAGCCGTTTGCGCAGGTGGTGCCGATGCCGGCGCGGGCGCCCCGGCCACTTGCGCCTCGCCATCGAGCCCTGCCTCGGGCACCGGCTCGCGATGCCACAACACGGTGACGAAAGTCGCCACGAGCACAGTCGCGAAGGCGGCGTTCCACGGCATGCGCGAGCGCGGCCCGCCACCGCCGCCGAACACGCGTCGCCACCACGGCGCGGCCTCAGCCACATGGCCGACCGCCGGTGCGGGAGCCCCGGCGAGGTTGTGCGCCATCTTCAGGATCGCGTCGCGTGTGTGGGCCGCGGGCATCGCATCGCGGTCGGGCGCGTGGTCCAGCGCGCGGCGCAGCCGCGGGTCGTGCAGGTCGTCGTTGCTCTCGCTCATGCCCGCTGCTCCAGCACCGCCAGGTAGCGTTCCATGCAGCCGCGCAGCTTCTGCAGCCCGTAGCGCAGGCGGCTGCGCACGGTCTCGAAGCCGATCTCCAGCTTGGCCGCGAGCGCGTCGACGGTCAGGCCGTCTTCATGGTGCAAGAGAAAAGCCGCGCGCTGCTCGGCCGGCAGTTCGTCGAGGCAGACCAGCAACCGGCGACCGGCGGCGCGCCAGAACGCCAGCTCTTCGGCCGACGGATGCGCCGACAGGTCGGTGGCACCGTGCACGCCGCGGTCGAGTGCGGGCACCGCGTCGCCGTCATCGTCGGTCGCGTGGCCATCGAGCGTCACCTCGCGCCCGCTCACGCGCAGGCGGTCCATCGCGAGGTTGTGCGCGATGGTGAAGGCCCAGGTGCGCCACGTGGCGCCCTGCGGCGAGAAGCTGTCGCGCGCCGAGATGATCCGCACCCAGGTGTCCTGGAACACCTCGTCGGCCTGCGCCACCAGCCGCGCGCCGAGCAGGCGCTTGACGAAGCGGAACAGGCCGCCTTCGTGGCGCGCATAGAGCACGTCGAAGGCAGCGGCATCGCCGTGGGCGTAGGCCAGCATCAACTGATCGTCGGGCATGGCGTCGCGCGCAAGGGCGGCAGCAGAAGAAGGGGCGCGTGGCAGCGCAGACATCGGAGGATTGTCACCCGAGCTTGTACGGCTCAGAGACGCGATCGGGGTTAAGCCGGTGTGCGATCCGATGCGATCGCACGCAGAAAAATCGACCTGAAAACGCCGGGTGTTGAACTCGGCCCAAAGCCTGGGCTATAATTTTGGGCTTCGGTGCAGTTTTGTACTGAACGGCTCTTTAGCTCAGTCGGTTAGAGCGATGGAATCATAATCCACAGGTCCGCGGTTCGAATCCGTGAAGAGCCACCAACACAGCACTCCCGCCCCGCGGGGATGCACAAAAAGCCCTAAGTTTTCAACGACTTAGGGCTTTTTTCTTGCCCGGAACCGACTCAGGAACCCACCGGCACCACCGGCACGCGGTCCAGCCTGAACGCCTCCGGCTCGCAATGCTCCAGGCGCCAGCCATGGGCGCCGCGAAGTTCCAGCGAGGTCACGAGATCGGTCATCGTGCCGATGATCTCGTTGCCCCAGAACCTGCGCGCGCCGCGCGCGGGGTTCAGCATCCGGCGCAGCCGCGGGATCGAGAGCACCTGCTCGGCGTTGAAGAAAAGCTCGAGCGCAAGGTCGAAGAAGACGGCATCGAGGCGCACCGTCCGCCCCGAAAAAGTCACGCTCCGGTCCGCCGGGTGGAAGCTGTAGGCGCCCCACACCAGCGGCATCGGCGTTGCGCACGCCAGGCTGCGGGTTCTCAGCGTCAGCAGGATGGTGCGATAGAAGTCGTCGAACGACGGCGCCACGGCGGGCGGGCGGCCCCGAAGCTGGCGGGTCGGCGGCGCATCGGTCGCGGCCTGCGTCAGCAGGACGACCCGCGTTCCCAGCGGAGCCAGCACCGCCTTCGCGGACACCCCGCCCTCGCGCTCCACTTCGGGCAGGTCGCTCACGAACAGCAGATTGAGCCGGGCGAGGTCGTCGCCCATGGCCGCCAGCTCGTCGATGCTGGTGAACACCAAAGGCGCAACGCCCAGTGCGCGCAAGACGCGCCGCACGTACTCTCGCTCGCGCAAGGCGTGCCCGACCACGCCGACGCGCCGCGCGGGTTGCAGCGCGGGCGCGGGTGAAGCATGGAAGCGGATCATGCGCATGCACTCCCACGACCCGCCGCACAGGCAGGGGTTCCGAGGCAACGCCTCCGCAGGCTCGGGCCGCAGTTCGCGACCCCTGTGATCAGGACCGGCATGGTTGCTCGAAATTCTCAAAGGAATGAATGAGGCCGCTGCCGATGCGCCCGCTTCTCAGGCCGCACACCGATGCGCGACAGCCACGACGAAACGAGTGAACCGATCGATGCGACCCCGCGCGAACCTATCGTAGGCAGGCGCGCAGC
Source organism: Variovorax sp. YR752 (assembly GCF_943372545.1). Lineage (NCBI taxonomy): Bacteria > Pseudomonadati > Pseudomonadota > Betaproteobacteria > Burkholderiales > Comamonadaceae > Variovorax > Variovorax sp. YR752. The sequence goes on from NZ_CALRZC010000007.1 coordinate 84,236, forward strand.
GCGCGTACATAGGACTGTTCTGAAAAGCGCTGCCTTTCGCGCCCTCACAGCACCTTCGCGCCGCGCAGCCAGTCCAGCAACATCGCCGAGTCGGCGCGCATGCGCAGGTCGGCCGCTTCGGCATCGAAGCGTGTCGTCACCTGCGCCGACTGGTTGCCGTAGTGATCGCTCTCGGCCGTCAGCACGTCGAGCAGCGTGCGCTTGCCCAGGTGGTACCACTGCTCGAAGAAGATCTTGCGCACGCGATCGGTTTCCTGGATCAGCTCGCTGTACTCGCCGGCGCGGCTCGCGGACGCGTCGCGCTGTTCGGCCGACGTGCGCAAGCGGTAGGCCAGGTCGCGCGCCGAGGCCTCGGCCTTTTCTTCACCGGCCGCCGCGCGCTCGAACGCCGCGCGTTCCGACGCGCGGCCCGAGCCGCCCTGGAACGCATTCCACTGCAGCGACAGGCCCGTGGACCACGGCTGCTTGTTGCCCAGCGAATCTTCCTGCGTGCTCTTGCCGACCACCCAGTTCAGCTGCGGCAGGCGCCCCGCCTTCACCGACTCCGCGTACAGGCCGGCGGCCTTGGCTTCGGCCCGCGCCTGCTGCATCGCCGGATGCTCGGCACCCGCGACCAATGCGTCCTGCAGCACGACGGGGCGCATCTCCCATGCCAGGTCGGCCGGCCACTGCACTTCTTCGCCGACCAGCTTCACGAGGCTCACCTGCACCTCGCGCAGCTTGGCCGTGATGGCGTCGCGGCCGGTCACGGCCTGCAGCCGGCGTGCGCGCGCCTGCGTGAGTTCGCTGGCGCGGCCGCGGTCGCTCTGCACGATCTGGCTGAGCATGTCGACCAGCTCTTCCATGCGCGTCACATAGCCCTGGCTGGCCTCGAGCGCCGCCTGGTGGCGCCGCTGTTCGAGCAGCGCCGACACCGTGTCGTAGGCGATCTTCTGGCGCACCTGCTGCGCCGCCTGGTAGGCCGCCTTCGAGGTCTCGGTGCGGCTGTCGATGGTGGCGCTCAGGCGCCCCCAGTCGTACACCGGCGTCGTGACCGACAGGTTGCCGGCCGCGCTGCGCGTGCCGCTGTTGCTGTTGGCGCCGCTGCCGAAGGTCGCAGTCGGCGACGACACGCCCACCTGCACCTGCGGCCAACGCTGGCCCTTGGCCTGGTCGATGTCGTACTCGGCGGCCTTCCAGTTGGCGTTGGCCTCGCGCGCCTCGGCGCTGAGCTCGAGCGCCTTGCGCACCGTCTCGTCGAGGTACGCACGCAGCCGCTCGCCGGCGTCGGCCGACAGCCCGAGCGCCGAAGCGGACGCCGCCACCTTGCGCATCTGGAACGGTGCGGGCGACGACGCGACGAGCGGCGCGGGCGCGGGCGCGAAGGCCATCGGCGCCACGGCCACCGGCAGGTTCGCCA